>JAFVXP010000025.1 GCA_017501055.1 Clostridia bacterium
ACAGAAGCTTCAAAACCTCCGTCCCGAAAACGTCGGCAGAGCATCACGTATAAGCGGTGTTTCGCCTGCGGATATTTCGGTGCTCCTCATCTATCTTGCACAAGGAGGAAAACAATGAGCTTTTCCGAACTCACAAAAAAATATCGCCCGTCGTTGACAGATAAGGAATGTGCCTCTCTTGATATTATCGGTAATTGCCTTTGCGAAAAGAACGAGGTTATGAACCTTACGGCGCTCACCGACGAAAAGGGCGTTGCTCTGCTTCATTTTTGGGATTCCTTAACCTTGCTTGATACGGGACTTTTCAAAAATGCAAACGTAATCGATATAGGCTGCGGAGGCGGATTCCCCTCGCTCCCTCTTGCACTTTGCTCGGAGAATTGCAATATAACCTCAAACGATGCAACTCTAAAGAAGCTTGATTACGTTGCCGAAACCGCAAAAAAGGCGGGTATAGATAACCTGAAAACCCTCTGCGGCAGAGCAGAAGAATTGACCCACGAAGTAAAATACCGTGAAAAATTCGATATCGCCGTTGCACGTGGCGTTGCAAGAATGAATATCCTTTCCGAATGGTGTATGCCGTTTGTTAAGGTCGGCGGATACTTCGTTGCAATGAAAGGCGAAAAGGGACGTGAAGAAGCCGAAGAAGCAAAAAAAGCAATCGGCGAGCTCGGCGGAGAATTGGTTGACATAATCGATGTTAAAATCCCCGAGTACGACTATCTTCATACTCTCGTCATTGTCAAAAAGACAAAACAAACTCCCAAGAAATACCCCCGACGTAACAGCCAGATACAGAAAAAACCTCTTTAGGATCAAGGTGAAAAACAATGGAAGAACTCCGTGACGCAAACGGCTTGACCGAAAGCGAATTTCTAAAAACCTACGATGCCTCTAAATACGAGCGTCCTTCGGTTACTGTTGACATAATTATTATAAAAGACGGCAAGCTTCTCCTTGTTCGCCGTGGGGGACACCCCTGCATCGGCAAGCTTGCTTTCCCCGGCGGATTTGTAGAGATGAATGAGGACGTATATACCGCTGCAACACGTGAGCTTTTTGAGGAAACGGGCTTGAAGGCACGTTCTCTTCGTCAGCTTAACGTTGCATCGGAACCAAACCGTGACCCAAGAACAAGGATTATAACCGTACCGTTCCTTGCGGATATTGAAGATGCTTCAAAGGTTTGTGCAGGCGATGACGCTATGTCGGCAAAATGGTATTCTTTTTCTTATAAAAAATACGACCTTGGAAAAACAACCTTCTTTGAGATTAATATTGCGTCCGAATCTCACAGACACAGTGTTAAGGTCTCAAAGACCTATGATAAAAACGGTATAATCGCCGACCCGATTTATAAAACCGTTGGAGAATCACCCCTGGCAGGCGACCATGCCGAGATATTGGCTATGGCATTGGATAATGAGGAAATAAAATGACAGAAAAGCATACTTTTGATATAAATGAAGAAACGTTAAAGCAACAGCTTGACGAGGTTTTTACGGAAGACGTTATCGAATGGACAAAACCGATAATGCAAAACTTTACAAAGCTTATGGCGTATTACCGTTGCGCCATAATGGAGGTTGAAACAAAATTCAACGTTCTTAACGAGGAATTCTCCCTCCGCTTGGACCGTAACCCGATAAACAGCATTAAAAGCCGTTTGAAGTCGGTTCCGAGCATGCGTGAAAAGCTTAAAAAAATGGGTTGCTCCCTTAATGCGGAATCGGTAGAAGAAAATTTGAACGACGTTGCGGGTATCCGTGTTGTTTGCTCGTTTACAGAGGACGTTTATACTCTTGCAAACGCACTCTTGAAGCAAGACGATATAACTCTTATAAGAACCAAAGACTATATCAAAAACCCAAAACCAAACGGATACAGAAGCCTTCATTTGATCGTATGCGTACCGATATTCCTTGCACACGAAAAACGCTTCATGAAGGTTGAAATACAGCTTCGTACAATAGCTATGGACGTTTGGGCGAGCTTGGAGCATCAGCTTCGCTATAAAAAGGACTATGATTTTGACGAGCATATGTCGGGCGAGCTTCTTCGCTGTGCGGAACTAAGCTCAGAGCTTGATATGCGCATGGATTCTCTCCGTGCCGAGCTACAGGACGAAATGGAATAAGCTGAAAGTTAATAAGGAACAAAAAACTCCGCATTGAAGAATGCGGAGTTTTTGTGTGAAATATTTAATAGTGAAATCGTTCGCTGACGCTCACGGTGAAATCAAAGGCTCACGCCTTTGGTGAAATATTTTGCTAAAGCAAAATGTGAAATTAAATCCACGCACCGCCGCAGCGATTTCACTCGAGCAAAGCGAGAATTTCACATTGCGAAGCAATATTTCACCCACCCGTAAGGGTGGATTTAGTTGAAAAAGACCTTGTCTTTTGACAAGGTCTTTTTCTGGCAGGGATGGCAGGATTCGAACCTACGAGTGCAGCAGTCAAAGTGCTGTGTCTTACCGCTTGACGACATCCCTACGTGTATAACCGAAAAGAATTGAACCAAAATCGCCCAAAAGGGTTATTTTTGGTTATAATTCTGCGCAAAGGTGATTATAACCCGAAAACGGAGTTTTGTCAACCGCTTTTGCAAATAAAACTTATAAATTATATTGAAATATGCGGCGCTTTGTTATATAATTATATTATGGATTTACGGAGGATGATATTATGAAAAAAATTATATCGCTTGTCTTGTGTCTATGCTTGTTAATAACGGCTTTGCCTCTTTCGGCATCTGCCGACGAAAATTTCGACGGTGCGTATGACGCTATTGTAAAAGGTGTTCTTGCCTTTGATGAACGTATTTATATTGATCAATATAACATTTCTACAGCGGATTTCTCCGAGCTCTTTAATGTTATTGTTGCGAACGAACCTCTCCTCTTTAATATGAAGATGTGTTATTATGGGTCTTCGGGCACTAAGGTCGCTTATATGCGTCCGGAATACGTTATGACGCAAGAGGAATATAACGAAGCTATGGTTTTCGTCAATGCCGAGGTCGAAGCGATCCTTGCAACAATACCCGAAGGTCTTGACGATTACGAAACAGCCTTGTATCTCCACGATTACATAGCACTCAATTTCTGCTATGACCTAACCTATACGATAAGAACTATTTACGACTTCTTGAAAGAAAAAACAGGCGTTTGTGCTGCGTATACCTTCCTTTATGACGAATTATTAACCCGTATCGGGATCGAAAACTATGCAGTCAGGTGCCAAAGCCTTAACCACGTTTGGAACGAAATTAAAATAAACGGTAATTGGTACCACGTCGATATTACCTGGGACGACCCTGTGGGCAGTACCACCGACGTTACGGATAAAGGCTATTATGCACGTGCGTGGCATGACGATTTCTTGTGCAGTGACGACAAGATTTTCGCAACCCATGCAACCGATATAGTTACAAAATATGCCTGCACAGATAAATCTTTTGACAATTTGTCTTGGAAGAACAGCTATTATCCCGTTGGATTTGCAAACGGAAACGTTTATGTTCTTGATGACGACAATATATCGTTGTTGGATATAAAAACCGATAACACAACCGCTGTTTTCGATGCGGATTACGAAATGCATCGTTCCGAGATAAACGGAAGATATTATATGAATTTGCCCTATTTCGGAAGCTATGATAATAAGCTTATCTATCATAACGGCGAATCGATATTAGCTTTTGACCCTATTGCTTTAACCGCAAAAACTCTCGAAACACCCGTTACCGATAATAAGATAACCCTGCTTTACGTTTCGGGTAATACCGTAAATTATATTATCGGTACTTCCGATACCAAAGCTGAGGGCGAATTTAAAACCTTGTTATTAACGAAAGGTTTGGCAGGCGATATAGACGGCAACGGCGAACTTTCTGCGTTAGACTATATAATGCTAAAACGTGCGGTAATGAGTGGAATCGAGCTTTCTGTTTCCCAAGATATATGGGACGTTAACGCCGATGGATTGTTCTCTCTTTTGGACTATATAACACTCAAACGTGTCGTTATGGGAACCTACGTTTTGAATTAGGAAAGTATGTATAAAAATATCATTCCTTCAAATATGCTTTTCAAAGACCTCAATGAAAACGAGATTGAAAAAGCATTAAACCTATTTTCTTCCGTAAAACGTAAATATTCAAAAGGTGAAAATATCGCTTCCGCAGGCACAAGACTTGAAAAATTCGGTCTTGTGCTTTCGGGTACGGTTCAGGTGAGCTTTATCGATATCGACGGCAATTCCGTCATAATGGCAAGCGTAACCAAAGGCGATACCTTTGGGGAATCGCTCTGCTGGCTTAATATATCCGAAATCCCCGTGACGGTAACTGCGTTTACCGACGTTGAGGTGCTTTTGCTCTCTCCGCAATCGCTTTCGTCTTCAACGGACGCTCTTGCCCTTGAATTGAAAAACCGTTTCGTTTCCATGCTTGCAACAAAAGCGCTGGCGATGAACGATAGAATACAAATTCTTTCAAAACCGACGGTACGGCAAAAGATTATAACCTTCCTTTCGCAATACAGTAACCGTTCTCAAAGCAAAACCTTCTCCGTCCCCTTCGACAGAGAAACTCTTGCTCTCTATCTCGGCGTGAACCGTTCCGCACTCTCAAGAGAGCTGTCTGCGATGCAGAAAGAGGGAATAATCGAATTTTACAAAAATACCTTCAAAATACTTTAATCACGTTGCAACCGCAACGTGATTTTGCTTTTATATATAGTATAATAAGGCGAAGAATAAAAAAAGAGGTATCCATTATGAAAAAAATCATTTCTTTATTGCTCGTATCGTTAATGCTGTTGCTTGCTTTTGCAGGCTGTGCAGATGATCAAGGTACAAATACGTCCGACGTTTCAAATACGTCTTCTGTTGATGAAAAAACAAAAATACGTATTGCAGGTATGAAGGGACCGACTTCTATCGGCTTGGTTGGAATTATGGAAAATGATTCCAACGGAACTGCAAAAAACGATTATGAATTTGCGATAAAAGGCGCGGCTGACGAAATATCGCCACTTCTCATCAAGGGCGAGCTTGATATTGCCGCAGTACCCGCAAACCTTGCTTCTGTTCTTTACAACCGTACTCATGGAAAAATAAAGCTCCTTGCGGTAAATAACCTCGGCGTTCTCTATATCGTCACCAAGGGCGAAGAAATCACTTCAATAGCCGACCTCAAAGGCAAAACCATCCTTTCAACCGGCAAGGGCACAACCCCCGAATATACCCTTCGATCGCTCCTTTCTAAAAACGGCATCGACCCCGATAATGACGTAACCATTGAATTCAAGACCGAGGCAACCGAGGTCGTTGCACAAATGGCAAAATCCGAAACTGCAATAGCAATGTTGCCCCAGCCTTACGTTACCGTTGCATCGGGTAAGGTTCAGGGACTTAAGGTTTCTCTCGATTTGAACGAGGAATGGAAAAAAGTCAATAACGGCAGCAGTATCGTAACGGGTGTTATCGTTGCACGTGACGAATTCATCAAGAATAATCCCGAAGCGGTCAAGAAGTTCTTGGAAGAATTCAAAGCCTCTGCCGAAAAGGTAAACAGCGACGTTAAAGCAAGCGCACAGCTTGTTGAAAAGTTCGGTATATTTGCCGCTGAGGTAGCAGAAAAAGCAATTCCCCAATGCAATATAACCTATATCGCAGGCGAAGATATGAAAACGCCCGTAAATACCTATCTTGGAGTTTTGTATGAACAAAATCCCCAATCCGTCGGCGGAAACCTCCCCAAAGACGATTTCTTCTATATCGCAGAATAAAAAAAGAATATTAATAAGAGCAATCTCTGTCATACTTGCGCTTGCCGTTTGGCAAGCGTTAAGTATGCTTGTAGGTACAGACCTTCTTATCGTGTCACCGTTGCAGATAGTAAAAAGGCTCTCAACTCTTGTTTTCGAGGAGAGCTTTTTGCTGACGGTTAGGTTTACCTTCTCAAGAATTGCAATAGGCTTTCTTTTGGGATTGCTTTTCGGTGCGATTTTCGCATTGATCGCAGGTCGGTTCAAAACCTTCGAGATATTACTTTGGCCGTATATGGTAACGGTGAAATCAATTCCCGTTGCATCGTTCGTCGTGATCGCATTAATATGGTTTTCAAGCTCAAACCTGTCGTCGCTCATATCCTTCTTGATGGTTCTCCCGATAGTCTATACGAACCTTTTGGAGGGTATAAAGTCCGTTGACAGAAAAATGCTTCAGATGGCAGACGTGTTCAAAATGCCGTTTGGACGAAGAGTTCGCTTCATCTGGCTTCCGTCGGTAAAGCCCTTTCTTCTCTCGGCTGTAAGAATTGCTCTCGGACTTGCTTGGAAATCGGGCGTTGCCGCCGAGCTTATCGGAATCCCCGAGGGCTCTGTCGGTGAGGAATTGTATTATTCAAAGCTCTATCTCGATACAGAAAGCCTTTTCGCCTGGACCGTAGTTATCGTTGTAATATCGGTTGCCTTCGAAAAGCTGACGCTCTATCTTGTCAAAAAAGCATTTGAAAGGACGGAACGTGTATGAACGGTATAAAGCTTTTGAACGTTTCCAAACGGTTCGATGAAAAAGAGATTTTTAACGGCTTCTCGCATACCTTCGAATATGGCTCCAAAACCTGCCTTATGGGTGCTTCGGGTTCGGGAAAAACAACTCTTTTGAATATCCTTCTCGGCATAATTTCTGCCGATTCGGGTGAGATTTCGGGCATACCCGAGAATATCTCCGCCGTCTTTCAGGAAGATAGATTAAGCGAATCCTTTTCCGCAACAGCAAATATAATCGCCATCACGGGGAATACCGTTCCCGAAGCCGAGATATTAAAATGCCTTTCCAATCTCGGTCTTGAAGGAAACGAAAAAGTCCCCGTTTCAACTCTTTCGGGCGGTATGAAAAGACGTGTCGCCATAGCGAGAGCACTGTTAGCAAAAAGCGAGCTTATCATCTTTGACGAGCCTTTCAAGGGACTTGACGAGGATATAAAACAAAAGACGATCAAAACTATCCTTGAATATACAAAAGGGAAGACGTTGATCATCGCCACTCACGATATTAACGATTCAAAACTTCTTTCCGCAAACGTCTTGAATATTTGATTGTTGCAAGATTGTTATATCGTGAATTTACCGAATAACGCCTCTCGTCTCCCCTGTGTAAGGGGAACCGGCAAAACCGAAGGTTTTGACTGAAAGGTTGTAGGATGGGAGATAGACATTTATTATCAACAAAACAAAAGGTCCGAACGGTTATCCGTTCGGACCTTCTTTATTAACTTGATAAACTATCGATTAAAAATCGCCGTCTTCGTCGTCGTAATCGTAATCGTAGTCGTAATCGTAATCGTAGTCGTAATCGAAGTCATCATCGGGAAGTTCAACCATATCGCTTTCGATCTTGCTCATTTCGTTCA
>JAFVXP010000026.1 GCA_017501055.1 Clostridia bacterium
AACCTTTCGGCAAGCGGATATTATTATTCACGCTATGTCGGCGCAAAGTTCAAGGCTTCAGACCAAGAAGGCGTTGAAGATGAATTGGTGCATAATTTAAGCAAGGATTACATCTATTTCCTCTCTGCGCCCGTCGTTCAGGGCTCTATCCTTTTGCCTCAGACCGACATAATGAAGAATAAGATAGTAAATGCGATAACCAATACGGAACAGATTTTCCAGATAGACAATATCCGTATTGACGACTACGCCAACGATATAAGCGTTACCGCAAAGAATCTTTCCGATTTTAACCCTGCGCCCAATCTAAGCGCAATAGATACCTCTGCGCTCACAAAGGTCATCTCGGATAAGGTCTCCGCAAAGGACTATAACGCAAACGACGCCTGGTATAACCATATTGACGTTTTCGGCGGTTTTTCAAGCTCTGACGGTAACCGAACCTATATTTCGGGTGCACTCTTGAAGAAATCCGAAAAGGGTGAATACAGCATCAAATTCGGTCTGCTCCGTGACGAAAAGAACGGCGCATACCTTCCTGCAAAGGTTACGTTTATGAAGTCCTACGACGGAATAAACTGGCATAATATTGAAGGTGCGGAGGTTTCTCCCAACCAAACCGACAAGACCGTCAAGAATTATGAATTCTCCTTTAAGGACGAAACGGTTATTAAATATATCCGTGTTGAATTCGACGTACCTCTGCTTAAAAACACCTTTGTCGTTTTTGATGAAATAAGGATCTACGTTGACGGCGAGGATTCACAACCTATTAATGCCGTCGGCAGTCAATGGAAGGTGACCTCCCCCGAAGGATTGATTCCCGAGGGCAAAAACTATGCATATCTCGATATGACAAACTTCAACACCTTCGTTCAGAATATCGCTTCTCTCGAGGGTGACCGTGTTGTGGGCTGTGCTTTCTCCAATAACGGCGACGCAACGGAGATAAAGACCGAGGTATTAAAGGAATTCGGACTTGATAAGCCCGAAAAGCATTTCTCGTTCGAATATGCGTCTGTCGTTACCGACCTCTACGTTTCCAAGATGACCGAGGACGGAAAATACTATGCGTATACCACCTTCTCGGGTACTCTCAACGGCAAGGAAGCCTGCTTGACTACCGACGTTATCGTTGAAATCTCAAAGGAAAATGCTTCTTGGCTGGCTTGGGACGCAACCGAATATCTCGACCATTCGCTGTTCTCGATATATCTTGTTGACATTAAGGAAATGATAATAACCGATAACGGCGTTGAGCATAAGTTTGTTCTTTCGCTTAACAGCGAAGGCTCGCTCGGTAAGGTCATGTACGGCGATAAGAGCCTTGACGTTAAGAGCTTTAAATATCTCTATGAAGAAATACTCGGCGTTTATATGCAGGACGAATATGTAATTCCCGAAGGTCAGGAAAAGGATGAATATTTCAGAATAAAGATCATTTCCGATTCCAATTCTCCCGAATTTGTCTTCTACCGTGATTCCTCGAAGTGCTATTTCACCATCGAGGGTGAGGGTACGTATTACGTGCTTACCGAGGATATAAACCGTGTTAAGGCAAAGCTAAAGACCTATATCGAAGGCGGAGTTGTAAGACGATGAAAAAAACGGCAATCTGCTTTATAGTTGCGTTTTTAATGCTGTTTTGTGCCTGCTCCGAGGATTCGGATAAGCCTAATACAGAAACTGCAAACGAGCTTAATTCCGCAATAGAAACCGTAAATTCCGAAAAACGCCTTTCGGGAAGTTATATGCTTGAATTTTCGTTCGGCGATAACGTCACCTTCTATTATTCCGCAGGCGATATTAATTGGGATAGGGAAGAAGAGAAGCTGAGCAATATTTTCAACCATACCTATCTCGGCTCGTCGAGCAAGGCTGCGAACTATTATGAAAACGGCAAGATGATAAGCGTTGAAAACGGGGAAGCAATAACGCTTGACAGCAAACCCGAAGAGCTGTTTACAAAATTCCCGTATTGCAAAATCGATAAATATTCCGATTCGTTCGGGGATATAACGATTTCCGAAAACGCAACGGGCAAAAGCTATTCATTTGTTCGTGACGATACCTCTTCGCTTTGCGATAAGATCGTCGGCGGCGATATTTACGAGCTTGTTGCCGTTTTGAAAAAACCGCAAAAGGATAAGACCGAATACGGCGAAACGAAATGTACCTTCACGGTCGCTGAGGGAAAAATTGCTTCCTGCCGTTACGAATTTGATATGAAATTGTTCGATACACCCTCAGTTGTGGAAGGATATACCCCTCCCGAAGAGGAATATACGATAAAGCTTCATATCACCGCCAAGGTCGTTTATGAGGATTTTGGCGAAGATGTTAAAATTGATGAGTATTCTGATGAAAATTGAAAAATACTCTTGACAAACGCAAAAAACAGAGTTATATTTAACCCAAGCAAGAGCTCTGCTTGATAGCCGAAATGTAATGTTCGGCACAAAACTAAAAAATTTTAACGGGGTGCCGTGCGTATATCTTTCGCATGGCTGAGATTACACCCGAGGAACCTGATTCGGATAATGCCGACGTAGGGAGAATACGTTTTTTGCCGTGATTTTTCGGCTTTTCGGTATTTTTTGATATGGTTCCGGAAAGGATAACAAAGATGAAAAACACAAAAACGGCAAAAAATCTTCGTGCACTGTGCGAAGCCGCAATTTTGGTTGCGCTCGCCACAGTATTGGGATTGCTTCAATTCCCGCCCTTCCGTATAGACCTTTGGGCAAACGGCGGATCTATCGATTTCGTAATGCTTCCGCTTTTGATCTTGGGTTGGCGCAAAGGTGCGGCGTGGTCGATTCCCGCAGGCTTGGCATACGGATTTATCAAATGTCTAATCGGCGGCGGTATCGGCTGGGGCGTCCCTTCTGTTTTGTTAGACTATGTTCTTGCATACGGCATGGTCGGTGTTGCAGGCTTTTTCCGGAACAAAAAATGGGGGCTTGAGGTTGGAACTGTCGTTGCAACTCTTGCTCGATTCTTAATTCATTTCATCGCAGGCGTAACCATTTGGAAGCTTGCTATGGGCGACAGCGTGGAGCTTTTCGGAATGAATTTCGGCGGAGAAAGTGCATACCTATATTCGTTCTTATACAACGGAAGCTATATGATCGGCGAGATGATCTACTGCTTGGCGCTTATACTCATTCTCAAAAAACCGCTTTTGAAGCTTTCGGAAAAATAATCTAAACCGATAAAGGAGTTTCATGCGATGTACGGTTATTTCGGTTATTTGATATTTATGCTGCCCGTGATAATAATAAGCTTGTGGGCGCAGTATCTTGTAAAATCAAGGTTCAATAAGTTTTCAAAGATAGCATCACGTAACGGAATGACCGGCGCTCAGGCGGCACAGGCAGTTTTGAACTCGGGCGGAGCATACGGTGTTTCAATAGGCCGTGTTTCGGGAAACCTTACAGACCATTACGACCCGAGAACAAATAAGATATCGCTTTCCGATTCCGTATATGCAAGTACAAGCGTTGCCGCTATCGGCGTTGCGGCGCACGAGGCGGGACACGCACTTCAGTATGCGGAAAACTATGCTCCCATAAAATTCCGTATGGCTTTGGTGCCTGCGTGTAACATCGGCGCAAGACTCGGTCCGCTTCTTATAATAATCGGCGGTATGATGTCCTATGCGGCAACTGCTTCAAGCGCAAGCATGGGCGTTACAATATATCTTGTCGGCTTGGTACTTTTCTCGTTGGTTGCGCTTTTCCAGCTTGTAACACTTCCCGTCGAGCTGAATGCGTCCAACCGTGCAATTAAAGCACTTGAAAGCGGTTACGTGCTTGCCGACGATGAAATGAATGGTGCAAAAAAGGTTTTGAAGGCTGCGGCTTTAACCTACGTTGCGGCGTTGTTGACCTCGATAATGCAGATTTTCTATTACGCTTCACGCTTCAAACCCCGTGATTAACACAATTTGAAGCGTTACATAAGTCTGTCATATACAAAATACAGACAGAGAGAAAAACTTAAGAAAAATATGTAAAAATGCTTGATTTTAGGAAAAATGTATGGTATAATCAAGCGTTCAATTATCGGCGGTCCTCTGCAGCTCAGCAAGAACGCTTAAGAAAATGGAGGTAAAAGCTTTGGATATTTTGAAGGCATTTACAAATGAGCAGCTTAAAACCGAAATCCCCGAATTCAACGTTGGTGACACCGTAAAGGTTTACCAGAGAATTGTCGAGGGAACAAGAGTCAGAACCCAGATCTTCGAAGGCACGGTTATCGCAAGAAAGAACGGCGGTATCTCCGAAACCTTCACTGTAAGAAGACTTTCTTACGGTGTCGGCACCGAAAAGACCTTCCCGATCCACTCTCCCAACGTACAGAAGGTTGAAGTAGTTCGTTACGGTAAGGTTCGTCGTGCTAAGCTTTATTATTTGCGCGACAGAGTCGGCAAGAACGCTAAGGTCAAGGAAAAAATCTAAATCGGCTCTTTGGTGTCTGCGTTTTTGCGCAGACACCTTTACTTTTATTTGATTAAAAAGGATTGGATATTTTATGCACAATTCCGAAACAAACGTCGAAAACGAAAAGAACCTTTTTGAAGGCGACGTATATATGGGTGAGCCTTCGGCAGAGCCCGAAGAAACGATAGAAAAACCCGAAACAAATTCAAAATTGAATTTTGCAAAAACGGTATATGATTATATAGAAACCTTCTGCTTTGCGCTTGCAATAATGATGGTTATGTTCCTTTTTGTGTTCAGATACGTTGCCGTTGACGGCGATTCTATGATGGATACGTTAAAGAATCAGGATAAGCTCATTATATCCAATCTCTTCTATACCCCCGAAACGGGCGATATTGTCGTTATAAATCCCGAATGCCACGGCGACAGCGAAGAACCGATAATCAAGCGTGTTATCGCAACCGAAGGACAGAGAGTTTATATCGATTACGAAAACTGGGAAGTATACGTTGACGGCAAAAAGCTTGACGAACCCTATATTCAGGGAATGAGGGACGTAGAGATACTCCGTTTCGGCAAGAACGTTCCGATGGCCGGCACAACTATCGAAGATTACAAGGAAGAGTTTGTCGTAGAAAAAGGCAAGGTCTTTGTTATGGGTGACAACCGTAATAATTCAAAGGACAGCCGAAGCGAAGATTACGGTCAAATGGGCACAAACCGAATACTCGGCAGAGTTATTATAAGAATCTCACCCGAGTTTGGATTTGTTGATTAGGAGATAAAATGGCAGATATAGTTTGGTATCCGGGTCATATGGCAAAAGCGAAGCGCTTGATTAAAGAATCGCTTCCGAATATCGATATGGTTATCGAATTGCTTGACGCAAGAGCACCCATATCGAGCAAAAACCCCGATTTTAACAGCCTTTTCAATAATAAACCCGTTCTGACGCTTTTGACGAAAAGCGCACTGGCAGACCCCGAAATAACCAAAAAGTTCGAAAGCTCGCTTGAATCGGACGGCAGAAAGGTTATTTCGATCGACTGTAAGGCAGGTCAGGGCATTAAGAATATCCAGCCTGCAATACGTTCGCTTATGAGCGAAAAATTAAAGCGTGACGCCGAACGTGGAATCAAACGCCCCATACGTGCGATGATCGTCGGAATAACCAACGTCGGTAAATCAACCTTGATAAATACGATTTGCGGTTCTAAAAAAGCCGTTGCGCAGGACAGACCGGGTGTTACACGCCATAATTCACGTATTCCCGTTCCCTCGCTTGGTCTTGAATTGACAGACACCCCCGGTATTCTCTGGCATAAGTTCGATGACCAGCAGGTCGGCATAAAGCTTGCCGCACTCGGCTCTATTAAAGACGAGATTTTGGATACTTTAGAGCTTTCCTGCTTGTTGATCGGCATTATCCGTAAGGATTATGCAAAATGTCTTGAAGAACGCTTCAAGATCGAAATTGACGAAAACGACGATAATTATGATATTTTCGAGAAGATAGCACGCAAGAGAGGTTTTATACGCTCGGGCGGTGTTATCGACGAAGACCGTGCCGCAGGAGTTATACTTGACGAATTCCGTGGCGGAAAGATCGGAAGAATTACACTTGATCGGGAGTGATAAAAATGTCGCTTGATTGGGGAATTGAAATTTCCTACCGCAAGGAAGGCGAAACCGTGGTCTGCGGCTGTGACGAGGCAGGCAGAGGACCTCTTGCAGGGCCTGTTGTTGCGGCGGCGGTAATTTTGCCCGAAGGACTTGTTATCGAAGGTCTTGACGATTCCAAAAAGCTTTCCGAAAAGAAACGTGAAAAGCTTTTTGATACTATCATAGAGAATTGTATAGATTACGCTATCGCAAAAGCAGAGGTAGAGGAGATCGAAGAAATCAATATCCTCAATGCCTCTATGCTTGCGATGAACCGTGCAGTTTCAATGCTTAAGGATAAACCGAATTTGGCTCTTGTTGACGGTAATATAGTAAGAGGCTTTGAAATGCGTGCCGTACCCGTTATTAAGGGGGATTCGATCTGCCCGTCGATAGCGGCGGCTTCGATATTGGCAAAGGTCACAAGGGACAGGATATTGCTTGAGCTTGACGAAAAATATCCCGAATATTCTTTCAAAAAGCATAAGGGCTATGCAACAAAGGTGCATAGAGAAGCAATATTGAAATACGGCCCTTCGCCGATTCACAGACCAAGCTTTTTAACAAAGCTTCTCGGAGAAAAGAAATGAAGACCGCAAAAGAGATCGGCAATATCGGCGAGGATCATGCCGAAAAATATTTAAAAAAGCACGGTTGGAAAATAATAACACGAAATTATACCGTAAAAGGCGGAGAGATTGATATTATCGCTTATAGATTTGCTGTTCTTGCCTTTTTCGAGGTGAAATCACGCTCGAACGATCTTTACGGAACCCCTGCCGAAGCGGTAAACGAAGAAAAATTAAAGCATATCAAATATGCAAAAAGACGTTTTTCGGAATCGTACGTACGGGGAAGAAAAATTAACGTTTTCTATCCGTTGGGCATCGAAATCCCACGTCGGATATTTAAAGAACGCATCGATATTATCGAAATATATATGTCAAAAACGCACGAAGTGCAAAAAATCAATCATATCAAGGATTTGGGTAAAACGCTATGAACTACATCAGCACCAGAAAATTGAATAAAGACGCAGAGGGCAACACAAGCGCATTCGTTATTAAAAACGGACTTGCGCCCGACGGTGGACTTTACGTTCCCGAAAGCTTGCCTGCTCTCGACCAAGCAACGATAGAATCGCTCATCGGTATGACCTATCCCGAACGTGCGGCATATATCCTTTCGCTTTTCCTTACCGATTATACAAAGGAAGAGCTTCTTAACGCTGCCGAAGCGGCATACAGCAAGGAAAAATTCGGCGGACCTGCCGCACCGATAGCAAAGGTCGGCGGAGATTATTTCTTAGAGCTTTGGCACGGTCCGACAAGCGCATTTAAGGATATGGCACTTCAGATCATGCCTCGTCTTCTTTCGCTTTCTCTCGGCAAAACGGGCGAAAGCAGAGATGCATATATCCTCGTTGCGACCAGCGGTGATACCGGAAAAGCAGCACTTGAAGGCTATTGCGATATAGACCGTGTTAAGATCAAGGTATTCTATCCCGTAAACGGCGTTTCCAATATCCAGAAAAAGCAGATGGCATCGCAGAAGGGTAATAACGTTGACGTTGTTTCGATAAACGGCAACTTTGACGACGCTCAAAGCGGTGTTAAGGCAATTTTCGCAAACGATTCCGCAAAGGAATTGCTTGATAAAAACGGATATTTCTTCTCCAGCGCAAACTCTATAAACTGGGGCAGACTTGCACCGCAGATAGTTTATTACGTTTCCGCATATTGCGACCTTATCGCAGAAGGCGAAATTAAATACGGCGAGCTTCTCGACGTAACCGTTCCTACGGGCAACTTCGGTAATATCTTTGCGTCGTTCCTTGCGAAGAAGATGGGCGTTCCGCTTGGCAAGCTTGTTTGCGCTTCCAATAAAAATGATATATTGACCGACTTTATAAACAAGGGTGTTTACGATAAACGCCGTGAATTCTTCACAACAACTTCTCCCTCTATGGATATTCTCATCTCGAGCAACCTTGAAAGATTGCTTTGGTTTGCCGTAGGCCCCGAATCCACAAAGGATTGTATGGAAAAGCTTGCAAGCGAGGGTATCTATTCGCTTTCGAACGAGGATATGGAAAAGATCCGTGAGGATTTTGCAGGATATGCCTGCTCCGAGGAAAAGACCAAGGAAACCATTTCCAACCTTTTCAAAGAATTCGGCTATCTTTGCGATACACATACCGCTGTTGCGGCTTATGCTGCTTCGGAATATAAAAAGGGAAGCGGCAACAAGATGCTTGTTGTTTCCACCGCTTCACCCTATAAATTCGCTCCCGCAGTTCTCTCTTCGCTTGGAGAAGAAGTTCCCGGGGACGATTTTGATGCACTCGATAAGCTCTTTGCCGTCACCAAGACCGCAATTCCCGCAAACCTTGCAAACCTTCGCAATGCAGAGGTTAGATTCACAAAGGTTATTGAACCGTCTGAAATGATAAATAGCCTATAAAAGCTTACTGTTTGTGACTAAAACTCTTTATGCCTAAAGGTAGCACACACAGTCTGTGAAGAATTTGTGGCTGTCGAAGGACCTACGGTGATCTTGTTCGCCGTGCAATAGTGAATACCGTCGTGGTAGGCGCAGTTTGTAACACTGCAACTGATTCCGTGAATGTGCTTCGGGATTTGATTAAAAGATATTTGATTCATTATAAAATTTCCTTTCAATAAGAGTTTATCTTATTGTTTGCAAAAAAAGAAAAATTATTATCGGAGAATAGAATTGTCGATTTTTACGATTGCCGACCTTCATCTTTCTTCAACAACGAATAAACCAATGGATATTTTCGGGCCGAAATGGGAAAACCATACCGAACGCCTGCGTGAGAATTGGCAGGCAATGGTCAAGCCCGAGGATACCGTTATAATCGCAGGCGATATTTCTTGGGGTATGCGTACAGAGGACGCACTTGCCGACCTTGAATTTATCGAATCTCTAAACGGGAAAAAGATCATCGCCAAGGGCAACCACGATTTTTGGTGGCAGACGATGAAGAAGCTTTATGAGTTTCGTGATTCGATAGGTGCTTTGAGTATTGATTTTCTCTTTAATAACGCCTATGTTGCCGAGAATTTTATAATCTGCGGAACCCGTGGCTGGTTTCCCGAATCGAACTACGGCCCCGATGACGAAAAGATAGTAAACCGTGAAGCGGAACGCTTGCGTACCTCTATTCTTGCAGGATTAAAGCTTCAAGAGCAATATCCCGAAAAGGAGATTCTTGTTTTCTTGCATTATCCCCCTGCATACGGAACCGTACGTTGCGAGCGTATATGCGAGGTTATCCACGAATACAAGATAAAACGTGTATTCTACGGACATATTCACGGTGCACAGAAAAGCAAGATCGTTTATCAGATCGCAGGCGCAAACCTAACTCTTGTCGCCGCCGATTGGCTTAATTTCAAGCCGTTGATTATTGAATAAAATCACCCCGCAAAACACACGGTTTTGCGGGGACCCCAAAAAAACACCGACATCAAAAACGATGTCGGTGTAATTTTTTTATTTTGCAACAATATTGAAAATCTTGTCTTTAATATAGATCTTCTTAATGATCTGCTTGCCTTCAAGTGCAGACATAACGTTTTCGTTGGTTTGAATGATATCCCAAACAGCGTCTTCTTCTGCGCCTGCAGGAATAACAACGGTACCCTTGAGCTTACCGCAGACCTGAACGGCAATCTCTTTTTCGTCGTCAATGGTAAGAGCTTCGTCGTATTCGGGCCATTTTGCTGTCGAGCAGAATCCGTTCTGACCGAGGTTTTCCCACATTTCTTCACAGATATGCGGAGCAAAGGGAGAGAGGATCCTTGTAAGAGCAAGAAGGCTTTCCTTGTCGATAGAACCAACGGCATAAACGTCGTTAAGGAAGGTCATCATAGCGGCGATAGCGGTGTTGAACTTCATACCGTCAATATCGCTTGATACCTTCTTTATGGTCTTGTGGAGCGAACGAACAAGCTTATCGTTCTTTGCGCCAAGCATTTCGTCAAGAGCCGCAAAGCGTTCAAGGAAACGCTTGCAACCGCGAACACTACTCTGTGACCAAGGAGCAGCCGAGCCGTAATCACCCATAAAGAGGGTATAGGTACGGAGAACGTCTGCGCCGTATTCGTCAACAACGTCGTTGGGGTCAACAACGTTGCCCTTCGATTTACTCATCTTTTCGCCGTCGGGACCGAGGATAAGACCCTGTGCGGTACGTTTTGCGTAAGGCTCTGCAACGGGAACAACGCCGAGGTCGTAAAGGAACTTGTGCCAGAAACGTGAATAGATCATGTGACGGGTAACGTGTTCCATACCGCCGTTGTACCAATCGACAGGCAACCAATATTTAAGCTTTTCTTCGCTTGCAAAGCAATCGTCGTTGTGCGGGTCTGCATAACGGAGGAAGTACCAGGACGAGCCTGCCCATTGAGGCATCGTATCGGTCTCACGCTTTGCGTCCATACCGCACTTCGGACATTTGCAGTTTACGTAGGAATCGATTCTCGCAAGAGGCGATTCACCGCCCTGACCGGGAGCAAATTCGTCCATATCGGGAAGCTTCAAGGGGAGTTCTTCATAAGGAACGGCAACCATACCGCATTTTTCACAGTGTACTATCGGAATCGGTTCGCCCCAATAACGCTGACGGTTGAACGCCCAGTCCTTCATTTTGTACTGAACGCCGCCTTCGCCTGCGCCGATTGCTTGAAGCTCTTCAATAGCACGGCGTATGGAATCCTTTTTGTTCGTAAATCCGTTAAGGAAGCCCGAATTTACCATTTCACCGTCTTCGGTATATGCATCTTTTTCAATATCGCCGCCCTTGATGACTTCGATAATGTCAATACCAAATTTATTTGCGAATTCCCAGTCACGCTGGTCGTGTGCGGGAACAGCCATAATTGCGCCGGTACCGTAGCCCATCATAACGTAATCGGCAATATAAACGGGAATCTCTTTTCCGCTTAAGGGGTTGACAGCGGTAAAGCCTTCAAGCTTAACGCCCGTCTTTTCCTTAACAAGCTGGGTTCTTTCAAATTCCGTCTTCTTTGCACACTGCTCACGGTATTCGATAACAGCGTCCATATTCGAAATGCTTTCCGCATATTTGTCTATCAACGGATGCTCGGGAGCCATAACCATAAAGGTTACGCCAAACAACGTGTCGGGACGTGTTGTGTATATACGGAGAGAATCCTCTTTGTTTGCAAGCTTGAAATTAACGAATGCGCCTTCGGATTTACCGATCCAGTTAACCTGCTGCTGCTTTATGTTGGGAAGATAGTCAACCTCTTCAAGACCGTTCAAGAGCTTATCTGCATATTCGGTAATACGTAAGTACCAAACGTCCTTCGATTTCTGAACGATGTCGCTGTGGCAGATATCGCATTTACCGCCCTGCGAGTCTTCATTAGAAAGAACGACCTTACATTCGGGACAGTAGTTTACAAGTGCGGTATCACGGAACACAAGTCCCTTTTCAAACATCTTGAGGAATATCCACTGGGTCCATTTGTAATAATCAACGTCGGTAGTGTCAACAACTCTCGACCAGTCGAAAGCAAAACCTACACGCTTAAGCTGGCTTGTGAACTTTTCGATGTTCTTGTCGGTAACTGCTCTCGGGTGCATACCCGTTTTTATAGCATAGTTTTCTGTAGGAAGACCGAAAGCGTCAAATCCCATAGGGAACATAACGTTAAAGCCTTCCATTCTGCGCTTACGGGAGATAACTTCAAGGCCGGAATAAGCCTTGATATGTCCTACGTGCATACCTGCACCGCTCGGATAAGGAAATTCTACAAGCGCAAAAAATTTCGGTTTTTCGGAACCCTTCTGACCGGGGTCTTTTGCTTCGAAGATCTTGCTTTCGTCCCAGCGGTCCTGCCATTTTTTCTCAATATTCTTAAATTCGTGACGCATTATTCGTCTCCCCCTTCGGGTTTGATTTCGTTACCGCCCCAAAGGCGTTCGAGTTTATAAAAATCACGTGCTTCGGAAGTGAACACATTAATAATAACACAGCCGTAGTCAAGCAAGGTCCAAGCGTTGCCCGATGCACCCTCGATGTGGCTCGGTTCGAGAGACATTTCTTCCTTAAGCTTGAATTCAACTTCGTCTGCAAGTGCACGGACGTGTGTGTTCGAGGTACCCGTTGCAAGCACGAAATAATCGGCAAGAATGGTTTGGTCGCCAACCTCAAGAACGGTCACGTCCATACCTTTTTTGTTATCAAGCACGTTAAAAGCAAAATCTGCAATCTCTTTTGCTTTTTCTTTTTGCATAATTTCGTCGTTCATATAATATCCTTTCGGCTAAAATTCGTTATTTTTTATCTGGGATAAGTAATAGTTTCTTGCAAGGAAGGTCGATTCGCAAATAACGTCGTCCTTCGATAGAAGATGCTTTATAGTCGTATCAAAAGAACGTACAAGCGTTTTAAGGAGCGCTGTGTTCTTGTTGTTTTCCTTGACAAGAGCCTTTTTGTAGAATTCACGAAGCTTTACACAAGCAGGGTCGTCACGGAATTCCTCGATATAATCGGCAAGATATATAACCGTTTCGAAGGGAGTCATATTCGGTCTGCCCGTTGTGTGCCAATATATCGCAGAGCAGGCATCGCTTTGCATACCAAAGCGGTCGCTCGCTATCATTGCCGCCGTCTTTGCGTGGAGAAGCTTTGGATTGTTCTTTTCGTCTTCCGCAAGAACGATACCGTAATGCTCGCAAAGCTCAAACTGACGTTCAACAGAATATTCCTTCGTATAATCGTGCATAAGCGCCGCAAGCTCGACAGCCTTCAAATCAAGCGCAGGAAAATGCGTTTTTGCAAGCTCCTTTGCCGCTTCGGCAACACCGAGAGTGTGCTTCAAACGCCTTTCGGATATTGTCATTGAGGATAAAATACTGTTTGCATCGATCATTTGCCGTAAAGCCCCCGTTTCTCGATATATTCATAAACGCCTTCGGGGAGCAATTCCGCTTTCGGTTCGGAACGGAATTGGCTCGAGGAAAGGACAATTCTCTCGTTGCCCAAAAGATTGGGACGTTTTCCCGAAATCGCTTCCAGCTTATCCAAAGCAGGAGTTATATCCCTGTCGCCTCTGTATGCGATAACAAGATTTACGTTTTCGAGAAGATATTTATAATTTTTCCATTTGTCAAAGCTGTCTATCCAATCGTCGCCCGTCATCAAAAAGAATTCGCTTTCGGGGTGGATAGATTTAAGCTCTGCAACGGTATCGCAGGTATAGCTCGTTCCCGCACGTTTAAGCTCAATATCGCTTATCCTAACCTTATTATTACCCGAAAATGCAATTTTCAGCATTTCGGTTCTGTCTTCTCCCGAAACGGCTTTTATGTCCTTCAAGGGAGAAATACGGTTTGGGATAATATAGAGCAGGTCGAGCGAAAAATTTTCGATAAATTTTTCGGCAATAGCAACGTGGCCCCTGTGTACGGGATTGAACGTACCCCCAAAGATACCGATCCTATTCTTCGTCATCCCAGTTGTGCCAAACGTCTGTAACGTCATCGTTGTCTTCAAGTGCGTCAAGAAGCTTGTTCATCTTTGTAATCTGGTCTTCGTCGTCCAATCTGACGTAGTTGGAAGGAATCTTTTCAAGCTCTGCAGATTCGATAACGTATCCCTTTGCGGAAAGAGCGTCACGAACGGAGGAAAGCTCGCTTATATCGGTGAAAACCTCGCCGTTTTCGCCTTCGGAGGTGAAGTCGAGAGCACCGCATTCAAGCGCCGCTTCCATAAATTCGTCCTCGTCCTTAATGCCCGAAACTACAACAACACCCTTTTCTGCGAACATATAGGAGACACATCCGCTTGTACCAAGGTTGCCGCCGAACTTGTCAAAATAGTGACGGACGTCGCCTGCGGTACGGTTACGGTTGTCGGTAGCCGCTTCAACGATAACTGCAACACCGCCGGGGCCGTATCCTTCATAAGTCATAACCTCGTAAGCAACGCTGTCTGCGCCCGAAGCCTTTTTGATGATTCTGTCAATGTTGTCGTTGGGAACGTTAAGGCTCTTTGCCTTTGCGATAAGGTCACGGAGCTTTGTGTTCGACGTGGGTTCGGGACCGCCGTCGCGAACTGCAATAGCGATCTCCTTACCGATCTTTGTAAAGACCTTTGCACGCTGTGCGTCGGTCTTTTCTTTTTTGTGCATTATATTTTTCCATTTGGAATGTCCTGACATGATAGATCTCCTTTAAAATTAGATTTCTTCGGTACGTCTTATTCCGAGAAGGTCAAGACATTTTCCGAGAATATTGCGTGTTGCGGAAGTAAGGGCAAGACGGAACTGTTCGGTCTCGCCGCCCGAGCCGAGAATACGGCAGTTGTGATAGAATTGGTTAAACAGGGTGCAAACGCTTAATGCATAACGGGAGATATGGCTGGGTTCATAATCGTTTGCGGCACGTTCAACGGTATCACCGAATTCAGAGAGCTTTCTGATAAGCTCGGCTTCTTCGGAAACGGGAGTATAGCTTCCGAATTCGCCGTTATATTCGCCTCTGCGCAAAACGCTTGCGGCACGTGCGTAGGTGTATTGAACGTAAGGTCCTGCGTTGCCTTCGAAGGAAAGAGTTCCTTCCCAAGTGAAGTTTGTATCCTTAATACGGCTGTTCGAAAGTGCGCTGAACAATACAGCACCAATGCCGACAGCTTCGGAAATTTCGTCCTTGTTTTCGTTTGCAACGTTCTTTTCCTCGATGATCGCTCTTGCCTTTGCAACGGCTTCATCAAAAACGTCGTTAAGAAGAATTATATTGCCGGTACGGGACGCAAGCTTTTCACCGCCGAAGCTCATCGTACCGTAGGGGATATGAACAAGGTCCTTTGCCCAATCCTTGCCCATCATTTCGGTAACCTTAAACCACTGTGCAAAGTGAAGTGACTGACCTGCACTTGTAACGTATGCGCATTTATCGAATTTATAGGTATCGTATCTGTACTTCGCCGCCGCAATATCACGGGTGGGGTAAAGCGTGCTTCCGTCCGATTTAAGAATGAGCGCAGGGGGCATTTTATATTCCGAAAGGTCAACGATAGATGCACCGTCGTCGATCTTCAAAAGCTCTTTATCCCTAAGCTCCTGAACGATTGCAGGCATTTTGTCGGTATAAAAGCTTTCGCCGTCCCAAACGTCAAACTCAATACCGAGACGTTTGTAGGTTTGAGTATATTCACGGAGCGAAATATCCTTGAAGAGCTTCCATATCTCAAGATATTCTTCGTTTCCGCTTTCAAGCTCGTGGAAAGCGGCACGTGCTTCTGCATTGAGAGAGGGGTCCTTTTCCGCTTCCTTGCCGAACATAACGTAGATACGTTCAAGTTCTTTAATGCCTTCACGTTCAAGCTGTTCACGGCTGGACCATTTTTTGTAAGCAACGATCTGCTTACCGTTCTGTGTGCCCCAGTCGCCGAGATAGTTTATGGCAACGGTCTTGTAACCGCAGAATTTGTATATATTACGAACGGCGTTACCGATAACGGTAGTGCCGAGATGTCCAAGATGGAAACGCTTTGCAATATTCGGGGAAGAGAAGTCCAAAACGAGCGTTTTGCCCTTTCCTTTTTCTGCAATTGCGCTGTAATCATCGTTAAGCAAAGCCTTAAGGTCGGAAATATACTTTGCACTTCCGAAGAAGAAGTTAAGATAACCGCCGACGGCTTCAACCTTTTCAAGCCCGTCAACGTTTTCGAATAACGATACAAGCTCTGAAGCTATCGCATCGGGACGGTTTCTTAAAACCTTGGATAGCTTAAAGCAGGGCAATGCAAGATCGCCAAGCTTGCTGTCTGCAGGTGTTTCGAGAAGATTGAGAGCGTCTTCTTCCGAGAGGGAAAAACCTTTTGACAAAATATGCTCGCTTGCGATTTTTGAAATTTTATGCTTAATATCACTCATAAAAAATACCTTGACCGTTCAGATTTATTTCCAATTAGATTATTACCCCATATATTACCACAAAAACACCTGAAAATCAATAGAGATACACTCATTTACTTCCTTAAAATATAACATAAAATCCAACTTTTTTATTTTTCAACGAAGTGTTGTCGGCTTTATACTGTTTTTTGCAATAACGAACATTAAAAACAGTTTTGCCACACTCTCTGCCAAACGAACACCAAAACACATAAAAACTCCCATAAAAATCGGTTTCGCTTCGACAAATCGTGCTGTGATCGAGAGTTATAATAAACTCCCAAAACAAAAAGAAACGGAATTTGAAAAAATGGAACTCACCAAGGTAAAATCTAAAAGAAAAACAAAGAAATTCAACTTGTTATATGCCATCATAGGCTTTCTTCTGGGCATTGCTCCGCTTGCAAACGGGATAATGCCGTTTGGCTGTGCCTTTCTCTGCGCCGTGCCGAAGAAATTGCGAAAAAGCGTGTTTTACGGGGTCTTAATATCCTCTCTGCTCGATGCCTGTATTCCGCTTGCCCTGTTTTGTGCGGTATACGTATTTTTCGTGCTTGCCGCAAAGGAACAAAACGGGGGAGTTTCGCTGTATACGAGAATACTTCTTTCTTTCTCGATAAGTGCCTTGCGTGTTGCATATATTGCACTTTCGGGCGTTAATACTATTAACGATATTTTCCGCTTGCTTGCGGCGGTCATAGCATACCCTGCATTCACTTATGCATTTTTGGGTTATTTTGATAAGAAAAAAGAAATTCGTCAAACACATTACGATATTTCCTTGCTTGCATTTGCTTTTTCCTTTACAATGCTCTTTTCTTCCTTTGAATTGGGCGGTGTTTCGCTTTCGCTTGTACCTGCCTGCGCCTTCACTCTTTGTGCGGCAAGGACAAGAGGCTTTGCTTTTGGCGGTGTCTGCGGAATCGTCTGCGGTCTGGTTTCGGGCGGTGCATCGACGGGGGCCTTGGGCGTTATGGGTATGTGCTACGGACTTCTTGTTACAGAGATAGAACCGCTTGCGCTGGTGTTGTCTTATATGCTTGCAACGACGGGATATTTCTATCTTTCGGGCGTTGACGGATTTTTGCCGGCGGCATTAATGATGCTGTTTGTTTTCTGTGTTTTCCTGCCTTTCCGAGAAAAGCTTAAGATCCGACGTTATACCCAATCAAGCGCAGAAAAACGTGCGCACGACCGCCAAATATCACGCTATGCGGCGGCATTTTCGTCACTTTCGTCGCTGTTCTATACCGTTTCGGGTACAACGAAGGCAGAGAGCATCACCGACGTAAACCGAAAAATAGTTTGCGAGGTCGAAAACCAATGTGCACACTGTGACGGTTGCGAGCTTGATAAAAGCGAGATCTCAAACTTCTTTACAAGCGAGATCCGACGTAACGGTGTTGCGACCTATTCGAGAATCCCAACGCATATAAGCTCGATATGCCCCAACGTATATTCGATAGCCCGTTCGGTGAACAACCTTTCCGTCAAGCGTGAAAAAGAAGGGGAGCAGGGCTTGAAACAGCTTGCCGATGAATGTTCGGTATTCTCCTCACTTCTCATTGATGCGGCGAAAAAACAGGAAAGCTCGACAAAAAACGACAAAGCTCTTGCCGATATGATAAAGACCTCGCTGGAAGCTATCGATGTTAAATGCGACGGAGTTCGTGTTACGGGAGAAAGGTTGAGGGAGATTACCGTTTACGGCGTCGAACCCGAAAAGATAACGTGCTCGCCCGAGGAAATATCCTCCGTTGTTGCTAATGCAACAAAAACCTCGGTCTCTGCACCCGAATTCCTCTTCCACGACGGGTACGTTCTTATGAAATTACAAACGGTTCCTGCTTTTAAAATCGAGTTTGCAAAGCTCTCCGAGGCAAAGAACGGAGAGGCCGTTTGCGGTGATACGGTAAGCGTTTTTGAGAATGATGAACGGTATTTCTATTGCCTTGTTTCCGACGGTATGGGAAGCGGACGTGATGCGGCGTTGACAAGCCGTCTTTCCGCAATATTGCTTGAAAAGCTCCTTTCTGTCGGAGCAGAAAAAGAAAGCGCCTTAAAGCTTCTCAATAAGGCACTTTTGGAAAAAGAAGAAGAGATATTTGCAACCGTAGACCTTTTGGAGATAGACCGTGTGCTTTCAACGGCAACGTTAATAAAAGCAGGTGCTGCGCCGACAATGCTTATAAGAAACGGAAGGAGTGCGCTTTTGGAATCACGCACCCCTCCCGCAGGTATTATGAAAAACGTTATTGCCGACAAAAAGACCTTCAAGCTCCAAAAAGGCGATATGATAGTCATGCTAAGCGACGGAATTCTGCAAACGGGAAGCGATTCACGCCTATTGCCCGAATCGGGCTTACCTCCAATGCCTTCCGCAAGAGCGCTGGCGACAAAGATATTCCGAGAATCGCAACAAGCATGCGAAACCGCCGACGATATGTCCGTCTGCGTCTTGAGGATATATTAATCACCCCAACAATCACCCCAAGAAGTCTAACGACTTCTCGGGGACCCCTAAAAAAACAACTGTGCAAATTTTTGTTTGCACAGTTGTGAATATAACCTTTTTAAAAAGACGAGTGATTTTCGTTCTTGGCCAAAATCTTATGCGTTTGTGTCGCTGATCTTCTTGATGTCTGCGCCAACGGCACGGAGCTTACCGACCAGATCTTCATATCCACGTTCGATATGGTGAATATCCTCGATAATAGTCTTTCCGTTTGCCGAAAGAGCCGCAATAACCATTGCCGCACCTGCACGAAGGTCAACGGCACGTACGTTTGCGGAGTTAAGTGATGCAACACCGTCGATATGAGCATCTCTGCCCTGAACCGAAATTTTCGCACCCATACGAACAAGCTCGTCAGTGTATTTGAAACGGGAATCCATAACGCTTTCCGTAAGAACGCTGTGACCCTCTGCAAGACAGAGAAGAACGCAGAACTGAGGGTTCATATCCGTGGGGAAGCCGGGGTAGAAATCGGTTTTGATACGAACCTTTTTAAGCTTGCCGTCAAAACGGACACGAACGTAATCGTCACCCTCTTCAACGTTAACACCCATTTCAACAAGCTTTCTCGTTGTAGTTTCCAAGTGTCTGGGAATGACGTTGCTTATCGTAAGATCACCCTTTGTTGCCGCAGCGGCGATCATATAGGTTCCTGCTTCTATCATATCGGGAATTATTGCGTAATTTCCGCCGTGAAGCTTTTCAACACCGTGAATCTTTATAACCTCCGTACCTGCACCCGAGATGTTTGCACCGCAGGAGTTTAGGAAGTTTGCAAGGTCAACGATATGCGGTTCACGCGCGGCGTTGTCAATAACCGTTTTGCCCTTTGCTGTTGCGGCGGCGATCATAATATTTGCCGTTGCACCGACAGAGGCAACGTCCATATATATCGATGCGCCCACAAGAGGAGATTCGGTATAACAGCTAACGCCCTGATCGTTGCAGTTGACTGTTGCGCCCAAAGCTTCAAAGCCCTTTATGTGCTGGTCGATAGGACGTGCGCCGAGATTACAACCGCCGGGGAGCGAGGTGAATGCTCTGCCGAACCTGCCAAGCTCCGCACCGAGAACGTAATAAGAACCTCTCATCTTGCGTGCAAGATCAAGAGGAACGCTGTTGCTGCGAACGCTTCTTGTGTCAATGCTGTATGTATAGTTATCGATCTGCTTTATTTCTGCGCCCATAAGACGAACTATCTCGAGAGCTGTCTTTATATCACTAACGTCGGGAAGATTTTCAAGAACGCAAATATCGTTAACAAGAACCGTTGCGAATATGATCGGCAAAGCGGCATTCTTCATACCGCCGATATTTATAGTTCCGAGAAGAGGTCTTCCGCCGGAAATGCGTAGCTTTTCCATATATCAAACACCTTTCGGTCTTTATTCATACACACTCATAATACCATTTAGTGTAAATATTGTCAAGAACAATTATGACTGTATTACAGTTTATGTAAACTTATAATTCTTGACAAAATTTTCCTTTTGGTGCATAATGTAGTGTCTTTAAAACGTAATTGTCGGGGGTATCTCCGATACATATATTAAATTTACCATACAGAAAGGAGCTTTTATGGCAAAAACCAAAAAACCAAAAGTAAAGATAGTGTTTTTGGGCGGTGTCGACGGCATTGGAATGAACTGCACGGCTTTTGAATATGCAAACGATATCATAATCGTCGATTGCGGTGTTGCATTCCCCGAGGACGATATGCTCGGCGTTGACCTTGTGATCCCCGATTTTTCCTATCTTGAAAATAATGCCGAAAAGGTTCGTGCACTGCTTATAACTCACGGGCACGAGGACCATATCGGCGCAGTACCCTTTTTCCTTCAGAAATTTCCGAATATCCCTGTGTTTGCAACACGTTTGACTCTTGGAATTATCGACGGTAAGATATCCGAGCACGGTATCCGCAACGCAAGATTGCACGAGGTACACGCAGGAGACGTACTCAATCTCGGCGTGTTCCAAACCGAGTTTATCAACGTAAACCATTCCATGCCCGACGCTTGTGCGATATGTATTCAAACCCCCTGCGGAAGGATCCTGCATACGGGCGATTTTAAGGTGGATTATACCCCCGTAGGCGAAAGACCTATCGACCTTGCACGTATTGCCGAGCTTGGACGAAAGGGTATCCGCCTTCTCCTCTGCGACAGCACGAATGCAGAAAGACCGGGCTATACACCCAGCGAGAGCAGTCTTGCCGTCAGCTTCGACCGTATTTTTAATAACGAAACAAGAAGGATAGTTATAGCAACCTTTTCCTCGAACGTTCACCGTGTTCAGCAGATAATTAACGCTTCCGAAAAGTTCGGAAGAAAGGTTGCAATAACGGGAAGAAGTATGCAAAACTTCTTCAATGCCGCTGTAAAGCTTGGCTATCTTGACGTTCCCGAGGATATAATGATAGACCTCACCGACGTTAAGAAATATCCTCCCGAACGTGTGACCGTTGTCACAACGGGAAGTCAGGGTGAGCCGATGAGTGCACTCTACCGTATGGCGTTCGGCGAGCATAATCAGCTTGCATTAAGCAGTAACGACCTTGTTGTGCTTTCTTCCTCTGCAATCCCCGGTAACGAAAAGCTTATAACCAAGATAATCAACGAGCTTTTCAAGCGTGGTACCGACGTTATCACCTACAGTAATTACGACGTTCACGTTTCGGGACACGCCTGCCGTGAGGAGCTGAAGCTTATGCAGGCGTTGACACAACCCGAATTCTTTATGCCCGTTCACGGCGAATATAAGCACCTTATTGCACATGCCGAGCTTGCAAACGAAATGGGCGTTCCCGAATGTAATATCGTTATCCCCGAAAACGGCAGGGTCGTTGAGATGAGCAAACGCAGTCTTAAGCCTGCGGGCAACGTAGAGGCAGGTGCCGTTATGGTTGACGGAAGCGGTATCGGCGAGGTCAACGGTGCGGTATTGCGTGAAAGAAAACGTCTTTCGGAAGACGGTGTTATCATTGTTTCCGCAGGTGTCGATACCGAATATATGTGTATCTCAATACCGCCCGAGGTTGCAACGAGGGGCTTTATTTACGAAAAGGAAAACGAAGAGCTTATCGGTAAAATTGCCGAATCGGCGCATAATTCGCTTATGCGTAATTTCGCAAAGGGCATTGATAATATAAACGTATTGCGTACACGCCTTCGTGACGATATTGCCGAATATGCCCGCCGCAGAACCAAACACCGCCCGATGATAGTCGTAATGCTTAACGAGGTTCGTCTGTAAGCATTGTGCGTGGCACAATGCATCGATAAAAATCTCGTCAGGGATTTTTATCATATCGAATCCGAGCAAGGCTTGGATATATCGAATTTGCGCAAGCAAATATTTCGATTTTGCAGAGCAAAAATATCGACAAATGCAAAACATCAAAACGGACTCAAACGAGTCCGTTTTTGTCTTGAAAAAACAACTGTTATTCTTAACGAAAAGTAAATCTCCAACCTGTCATTCTGAACGCAAGGGAAAACACAACTGTCATTCTGAACGCAGTGAAGAATCTCAATCTGTTGTTTCTTCTGTCTATGAATAAATAACAACGTTACCTTCTCCTGTGTGAGATTCCTCTCAATACTACCACCCCCAAAACGCAAGCGTTTTCGGGGACCCCGGTTCGGATTGCTCGGAATGACACTTGTACTGAATTGATTGCTCGGAATGACAGAGAGGTGTCATTCTGAACGCAAGGAAAAACACAACTGTCATTCTGAGCGTAGCGAAGAATCTCAATTATGGACAACCTTTCGTGCACACACAACTGTCATTCTGAACGAGGGGGTCCCCAACGAAACTTGTTTCGTTGGGGATAAAGTGAAGAATCTCAATTTGTTGTTTCTTCTGTCTGTGAAATAATAGAATAATAAAAATGGCCCGATTTGCTTTTTACTTCAAATCGGGTCTATTTTTTCTCGAAAAATTTTCTGTCGGTTCGCTCAAGGATATAATCGGTGGAAACGTTGTGAAAATCGGCAAGCTTAATGAGAATCTCGGTGGGTATATCAAGCTCACCACGCTCGTAATTGCTGTAAACACGCTGACTGCAGGATAAGATCTCGCCCATCTGCTTTTGCGTGAGGTCTTTGTCTTCACGAAGGTCACGAATCCGTTTGTATAGCATATATCTTCACCGACGTAATTAATATAATATATTATACCGTAGCGGATTATACGCTATTGACATTTAGCGGAAATTCCGCTATAATATTTTTGCAAAGTATGCTATAATATACTTGCAAATAAAATTAGAGGAGAAGAGTTATGAAAAAACTTGTTTCTATTTTATTGACATTTGCAATGTTGCTTGCATTAATGCCCTTAACGGTATTTGCAACAACAGAAGGCTTGGTTTATACCTTAAGCGATGACGAAACGTATTA
>JAFVXP010000027.1 GCA_017501055.1 Clostridia bacterium
GATCTTGTCCATTCTCGAGAAGCCGATACGGAGCTGGTTGAGCAAAAGCTCGCCAACGGAACGCAAACGGCGGTTGCCGAGATGGTCGATATCGTCGGTCTTACCAACGTTGTGGTAGAGACAGAATACATAGTTTACCGACGCAAGAATATCGTCGATAGTGATATGCTTGGGGATAAGCTCGTCGATAGCCTTATCGCAAGCCTTCTTGAACGCATCAACGTCGGAAAGGCCGACTTCGTTGATGATACGAACGAGAGGATCGATAGAAACGTATTCGCCGAATCCGAGAATTTCATCGGAAATGCCGGTAACCGCAGAAGCGTCTACCATACGGTTGGTGAATACCTTAACTTCAACTTCCTTATCTTCTTCCATGCAGGAAAGCCAAACTTCGCAAACACCTGCAGCCTCGATAGCTTCTGCTTCGGTTCTGGAAAGCTTTCTGCCTGCTTCAAAGATAACCTCGCCGGTTATGGGAGAAACTGCATCACGGGAGAGAGTCTGACCGGTGATACGTTTTGCCATAGCAAGCTTTTTATTGAATTTATATCTGCCGACCTGAGAGATGTCGTATCTCTTTTCGTCAAAGAAGAGGTTGTTTATAAGGATTTGTGCACTTTCGACGATAGGCGGATCGCCGGGACGTAATTTGCGATAGATTTCTTTAAGTGCTTCATCAACGGGGTTGGTCATACCGCCCGCCTGAATAACACGGTCAACCTCGGCAAGCATGGTATCCTTCTCGAAGGTTGCCTTCAAGAGAGGTTCATCGCCGAACTTTTCAAGAATCGATTCGTTAGAGCCCAAACCGAACGCACGGAGAAGTACGGTTATCGGGATCTTACGGTTTTTATCGATACGAACGTAGAATACGTCGGAGTTATCGGTTTCGTATTCAAGCCATGCACCACGGTAAGGAATTACCGTAGCGGCAAGAAGATTCTTACCCGATTTGTCATCGATTGCTTCATAATATATACCGGGAGAACGGACGACCTGAGAAACAACGACACGTTCCGCACCGTTGATAATAAAGGTTCCGCTGTCTGTCATAAGCGGGAAATCGCCCATATAGATCTCCTGCTCCTTAACCTCGCTGGTGATCTTGTTCGTAAGACGTACGGTCACCTTAAAGGGAGTAGCATAATTGAGATCACGTTCCTTGCATTCTTCAATGCTGTACTTGGGAGTTTCATCAAGAGAATAATCGACAAACTCGATAATAAGGTTGCCCGAATAATCCATCATGGGCGAGATATCTCTCAATACGTCGCCAATATCACGCTCTACAAAATCTTTGAAGGACTTTTTCTGCACTTCAATAAGATTTGGGATTTCGAGAACCTCATCGTTCTTGGAAAAAGACATTCTGAGGGTTTTTCCGAGAAGTCGTTCTTTTACCATTTAACCAATCACTCCATTCTTTGTTCTTCGCCTGTGAACATCTGCTTTGTTCATTGTCCTATGCGGATTATCGGCATTTTTGTCGGTTAACATAACTTCAAAAATGGTATAAGTTCCGCATTGTAGTGCAGTTTAATATAATAACACCCCGTCAAGCCTTTGTCAAGAGTTTTTTACTATTTTTCTTGTAAAATTTAACAAACCTGCATTTTCAAGCTTTCTCCACGATTGACTTTTGTCTGTATGGGTTTTATAATATAATATATATGGAAGAAAAAAACCGAGAGGAGCGATTCTATGGCAAGGTCGTCAAATCAAAAGAAAAAGCTTTCCCTTCTGCGTTCGATCCTACTTGAGCGCACGGGGCCCGATCACCCCATATCTATGAAGGAAATTATTTCCGCACTTAATGCATACGGTGTTTCGGCAGAACGCAAGAGTATTTATAACGACCTCGAGACCCTGCGTGAGCTTGGCTTGGATATTCAAACCGTCAAGGGCAGGTATTCGGGATATTACGTCGGTGAGCGTGAATTCCAGCTTCCCGAGCTTAAATTATTGGTAGATGCCGTTCGTGCTTCGAAGTTCATAACCGAAAAGAAAAGCGCAACCCTCATAAAAAAGCTTGCTTCCCTTGCCAACGAGCACGACAGAAAATCCTTGAACCGTGCCGTTTTCGTTTCTAACAGAACCAAATCCGACAACGAGGATATTTACAAGGCGATCGATATTATCCACGATGCCATAGAAGCAGATCAATGCATATCGTTTGCATATTTCTCTTGGACTACCGATAAAAAGAAGGAGCTTCGCAACGGCGGAAAGCGATATGACGTAAGCCCTTGGTCTCTCGTTTGGGACGACAGCAATTATTACCTTGTCGGGTTTGATAACGACAAAAAAGAGATACGCCATTACCGTGTTGACAAAATGCTCAAAACAGCTCTTGCCGAGAAAAAAAGAAACGGCGAAGAGGAATTTAAAAAGTTCGATATTTCTTCATATTCGGGCTCTGTATTCGGTATGTTCGGCGGAAGATCCGAAAGAGTTACCCTCTCCTGCGCAAACCGTCTTGCCAACGTTATGCTTGATAAGTTCGGCAGCGATATAACGATTCTTAACGACGGCGACCGTTTCCGTATACACGTCAACGTCGTGCCAAGCCCCGTTTTCCTCGGTTGGATAATGAGCTTTGGCAACGATATTGAGATAATCTCTCCCGACAGCGTCGCAGAAAAGCTTAAAGAACTTTACAAAACGGCAAAACTTTTTTAGTTTTCGTTTAAGGTTAGAGGAATAGACTCTATCCACTAAATCGGGATAGGAGGTATTTTATGGCGGATATTTATACGTTCAAGCGAATAGAAAAGAAATACCGCATAACCAAAGCAGAAAAAGATGCATTAACAGCACGTTGCTTTGAATATCTTATCCCCGACCCCCATAAAAACAGCACCGTTTGCAGTCTTTATCTTGATACGCCCGATCATCTGATGATAAGAACCTCCATTGAGGCGAAGACCTATAAAGAAAAGCTCCGCTTGAGAAGCTACGGCACTCCAAACGCAAAAAGCAAGGTCTTTCTTGAGATAAAGAAGAAATACAAAGGTGTTGTTTATAAACGCAGGATCTCCACAACTCTGGAACAGGCAATGGCTTATATTGAAAACGGAGCAAGACCCGAAAGCTCGCAGATTATGAACGAGATCGATTATGCAATGAACTTTTACGGCAGTCCAAAGCCGAAAATGCTTGTTGCGTACGAGCGAGAGGCTTATTACATAAAGGATATGCCGAATCTTAGGATAACGTTTGATTCCAACGTGAGATACCGTACAGAAAGCCTCTTTCTTGAAAAAGGAAGCTTTGGAAAACCGATTTTGAGCGACGATGAATATATCCTCGAAATAAAGACCGACGGAAGTATGCCGATATGGCTTTCACATATTCTTGACGAGCTTACGATACTTCCCTCCTCGTTCTCAAAATA
>JAFVXP010000028.1 GCA_017501055.1 Clostridia bacterium
CCTCGATGTTCGCAATGATCTTGCGGTACATAATTTCCACGATAGCGGGAACGACAAGCATGTGGCCCGGCTTGAACACCGCCATATTCTTAAGAACACGCTTTAGGCTGTCGTTAACGCAAAGTGTTGATTGATGATGTATAGAAGCAAGTATACCTGCAACCGCCTCGAAGGAATGGTGGTACGGAAGGATAGAAAGCGAAACGTCACGGAAGCTTGAAAGGCGGAGTCCGTAATAGATAAGACTGCAAAGATTGTGCTCGGTAAGCATAACACCCTTCGCAATACCCGTCGTGCCCGAGGTATAGAGAAGCATTTTTAATGCGTGTCTATCCTTGGTTTCAAGGTCCAAAAAGCTTCTATCGCCCGATTCGAATATTTCCTTACCCTTCTGAACCAATTTCTTAAAGGAAAGGAATTCGCCTTCGTCTTCTTCTCTGTCAAAGCAGACAAAATACTTAACCTTGGGAAGCTGTTCACGGATATTCTTGAAAATACCCTCACGCTTTTTGTCGCAGAAGACTATTTCATCGTCACCGCCGTCGATAACGTTGATAAGGTCGCTTTCGGGAAGCTCTTTATCGATAGGGCAGAAGACACCTTCGGTCTGCAATGCAGAAAGATAGGTCATTATCCAATCATAGCTGTTTTCACCGCAGCAGCCGATATGGGCACTTTCCATACCAAGCGATTTGATTGCAGTGCCAAGCCAGAAGGTATGCTCCTGAAATTGCTTATAGGTAACTTCAACAATATCGTTTCCCGAACGGTACTTAAAAGCAACCTTGTCGCCTGCTTCGGCAACAGCGATATTGATAAGATGCTTTATGCTTTCGGGTTTTGTAAGGGGACGTGTGGTTCTTGCGAGGCTGTTCTTTGCCATATTGCAAAAATCTCCTTTTAGTTTATGAAGACATTATACATAGTTTTCGAAACTATGTCAAGAGGTGTTGCAAATTATTTTAACCGAAAACACGCCCGATTCCTGCGATTTTCTATACTAAATGATTGACTTTGATGCTTTTTAATGATATATTTGATGATGTATTATCAATAAAAAACCTATTAAGAGGACAAAAATGATTCCAAAAACCGAAGAGCTTATAAATTTCCGCCTGCCCCGTTATGAAGAATTTCCCGTGTTCGAGCTTTATATCGATCAGGTCATCTCCTTCATATCCGAAAGCCTTTCCGTATTCAACAGAGGCGACGAAGTGATCATCACGCAGGCAATGATAAACAATTACGTCAAAAACGGTGTTATCCCTGCGCCTATCAAGAAAAAGTATAACAGAGAGCATCTTGCAAAGCTTGTCGTGATATGCGTTTCGAAGCGTATGCTTCCCCTCTCGTATATCTCGGAAGCGATAATGCTTATGTCACGCTTTTTTGAAATCGAAGAAGGATATAACATATTCTGTGACGAGGTCGAATACGAAATTAAAAGCACCGTAAAACCCGAAAAATACCCCGTCCGCACGATTGCAGAAGCAGGATCGAACAAGGTCGGTGCAATGCGTTCGCTTGCGTCGGTGGTTGCAAAGACTCTTGTTTTTGATAAATTTATCGAACAGCGCCGCCGTTTAAGCGCCGTCGCCGAAAGATTGTTGAAGAATTGAATGAAGAAAGCACCTGCATTGCGGGTGCTTTTTATTATTTAATACAAATTGCAAAATGGCTTTAAACCCTTATTTTATTAGATAACGCCCTCGGCTCCCCTGTGTAAGGGGAGCTGGCTTCGAGCAAAGCGAGAAGACTGAAGGGTTGTCATTAACATCAATGAGAAAAGCTACGGATACTTCGTATCCTACAACCCTTCCGTCACGGCGGTCGGACACGCCGTGCCACCTCCCCGTCGGGGTCCCCGCAAAACTTGTTTTGTGGGGGTATCTGCACAGGGGAGGCAAGAAAACGTAACCTTAAAAGACCAGAAACAACAAAATATGACCCTTCCGAGTTTCGCTTTGCAAAACCCACCTCC
>JAFVXP010000029.1 GCA_017501055.1 Clostridia bacterium
CCGTCCTTCTTGGGAAGCATTATATCAAGAAGGACCATATCAGGCTCGTACATACGGAAAGCCAAACACCCTCAACGCCGTCGTTTGCGGTCCTGACCTCATAACCCTCTTTTTCGAGGTACATTTGGAGCAAATTACAGATATTAAGGTCGTCGTCGATAACAAGGATCTTTGTTGCCATACAAGCACACTCCTTTTAGTAACATTTATATTTTTAACTTAAGTTTTATACTCTACCCCAATATTACCACAAAACCCCGTATTTGTCAACGGTTTTTTCTGCGTTTGTTTATTTTAATTAATAACTATCGCTCCGTTTATGTAAATTAAAATTACATATTGCATATCTTGCAAGAATGTTTTATAATAGTACGAATAGTATTTATCCAAGGAGATTTTTTAATGAAGCTCGGTATAGTAGGCTTGCCGAACGTAGGCAAGAGTACACTTTTTAATGCTTTAACAAAAGCAGGCGCAGAAAGCGCAAACTATGCGTTCTGCACCATAGATCCCAACGTCGGCGTTGTTCCCGTTCCCGACGAACGTCTTGACAGGCTCGCAGAAATCTACAACCCCAAAAAGATAACGAGAGCAACTATTGAATTCGTTGATATTGCAGGTCTTGTAAAGGGTGCGGCAAACGGCGAAGGTCTTGGCAATAAGTTCCTTTCGCACATACGAGAGGTTGACGCTATCGTTCACGTCGTTCGCTGCTTCGGTGGAAGTAAGATAATCCACGTTGAAGATTCCGTTGACCCCGTTCGTGACGTTGAAACCATCAATACGGAGCTTATCCTTTCCGATATAGAAATGCTCGAGCGTCAGATCGACAGACTTACAAAGCAAGGCAAGGGTGACAAGAGTGCTCTTGTAGATGCTGAAATATTAAAAAGAGTCTGCGCTGAGCTCACAAAGGGTGTTTGCGCACGTAACGTTGAGCTTACCGAAGCAGAAGCAGAGGTTCTTGCAAACGTACCCCTCCTTTCGGGCAAGCCCGTAATCTACTGCGCAAACATTTCCGAAGAGGACCTCACACGTCCTCCCGAGGAAAACGAATATTACTGCGCTTTAAGAGATTACATCGAGGGCGAAAACGCTCAAATTATTGCAGTTTGTGCCGAAACAGAGGCAGAATTGGGCGAGCTTGACGAAGAAGAGCAAAAAGCGTATCTTGAAGATCTCGGTGTTACCGAAACAGGTCTTGCAAAGCTTATAAAAGCATCGTATGCGCTTTTGGGACTTATCTCCTTCCTCACGGCAGGCGAGCCCGAGGTTCGTGCCTGGACCATAAAGAAGGGCACGAAGGCACCCGGTGCGGCAGGCAAGATCCATACCGACTTTGAACGTGGATTTATCCGTGCCGAGGTCGTTCCTTACGAAACGCTTATCGAAAAGGGCTCGCTCGTTGCCTGCAAGGAAGCAGGTCTTGTTCGAAGCGAAGGCAAAGAATACGTTATGCATGACGGCGACGTTGTTCTTTTCCGATTTAACGTATAATATTTCATAAATAAAAAAGGAGTAAACAAAAATGAACTTTTTAAGAAAACCTTTGGCTCTCTTTCTCTCTCTTCTTTTCGTTTTCCCCTTGTTTGTTATGCCTTCCTCCGCAGCTTCTGCTTGGATGATTGCAGACGGCTTTAACATGGAAAGAGCAGACGGTACGATGGTTATTTACACCCCCGAATACGGCGAAACCACCGGTACAAATAATTACGGCTATGAAATTGTCGTTGATAACAACATAGTTATTGGCGTTGGTCGTTTGGGCAACAACACCATTCCCAAAAACGGATTTGTTGTTTCCGGCCACGACGACGAAGGCCACGGCAGACTTATGGCTTATTGGCTTAACATACATTGTGAAATCGGCGATTACTGCTATTATTCTCCCGACGGAACTGTTACAGTTTCCGACGAACCTATGGTCGCGGATACGTTCTGCACCGTTGCGAACTATTATGATTCGTTCAACGGCGTGCGTGACGTAGACACGCTTATCATCTATAACAACATCGGTGCATATACCGGCACAAACGACTGGGGTTATGAAGTCGTTTGCACAAACGGCGTCATCAGCTCTATCGGCGGCAATAACAACCTTGTTCCCAACGAAATCGGAAGCTTTGTTCTTTCCGGCCATGGCTCTAAAGCAGATTGGCTTATGAAAAACGCACGTCTCGGCATGTCGGTTGAAATAAGCCAGACGGACAAAACCGTACATTTGACTTATGACGAATATTCCGCAATCTCCGGAATGGAACTTAAAATCAAATCTCTCTGGGATAGCTTCAATGCTTCAAAAAACAGATTTGACAATATTGATTATGATACTGTAAGCTCAACCATCAAAAAGCTCGAGGCAGACGTTCAGGCCGCAAAAGACAAGTTTGATAAAGACAAAGATACTCAGGCGCTTTCCGCTGCAATGAACAAGTTCAACACCGACGCACAATACGCTGCTCTTCTTATCAGCGAAAGCAGATCTATGGAATACCGTGCTGCTTGGGTAAGACCTGACCAGACTACCGCAGAGGACGTCGATGATTATGTTCAGAATCTTTACAACAACGGCATCAACACGCTCTGTGTCGAAACTCTTTATGACAGCTGTATGATCATGCCCATGCCCGAAGACAGCTTGTTCGAGCAGAATCCTATGTTCGACGGCTTTGACGTACTTCAGGCGTATATCGATTCTTGCCACAAGCGTAATATGGAACTCCACGTTTGGCTTCCCGTATTCTACGTTGGTTCCAGCGGTTCCAAAAACGCTTTGAGAAGCATTGGTATGAAGCGCAAGGATTGGTTGAGCGTCAGCAGCAACGGCACGGTTGCCGACGGCAAGGCCACCAACGGTTACATCATGCTCGACCCGAGCAACAAGGAAGCAAAAGAATTCCTTCTTGATACATACAAATATATCGTTCAGCACTACGCAATCGACTCCTTCCAGCTCGACTACATCCGTTATTACACTCGTTCCGTTGACCTCGATATGGGTTACACCGAAACCGCGATGTCCGAATTCGAAGCAGAATACGGAGTTCGTCCCGAATCCTCTCCCTATTTCCCTTATTGGAACGAATGGGTTCAATTCAGAGCTGATTACATCTCTGATTTCGTGCTTCAGATCAAGCTTATGCTCGATGAATATGCACCTCACGTTCTCCTTGCTGCAGCGGTTGTTCCCGATCCCGTAGAAGCACTTACCTACAACTATCAGGATTACAGCTATTGGGTAGACAGCGGATGGCTCGACCTCCTCTTCCCCATGGCATACAACAGTGGCTATCAATCCGCGATCCAAGGTTCTATCGACCGTTGCGGTGATCTTGCATTCTCCGCAATCGGTTTGGGTATTTACACGGACGCAAATGAAGGAATGGACTATGCCGCAATGGATATGTTGCCTCAGGTCAACTACAACACTGCTTGTAATGCAAACGGTTCTGCATTCTTCAATTCTTATTGGTATCTCCAGAAGCTCACCGGTAAATATCTCACCAAGGGTCCGTTCCGTGAACAGGCAATAACCCCCACTCTCGACGTTATTGCAGCATCGAAGGCGCAGATCGAATACACCAAGAGCAGAATCAACAACATCATCGTTCCTTTGGGCGGTATGAGCGAAGAAGATGCAAAAACACTCATCGCCAAGCTCGACAAGCTTTCTTCTTCCTTCGAGAAATACACTTATGATGAAGCAACTTATAAAGAAGTCCGCAACCTTATCGGCGACCTTAACATCGCCAACGAAGCAAGCATCCGTCTCTTCCAGGACGTTGAATTTGCTGTCAAGGCATATTCGGTAAACTGTAAGGTTGTAAACGCTGACGGCACTTTGGGCGACTCCAAGGTTCCCCATGAAGTTGAACTCCTCGACAAGCCTGTTCCTTCCACAGATACAAGCGATGTTTCCGATGATGCTTCCGAAGATACAACCGACAAAAACGAAGGCAATGACGACGGCGACAACACAGTCCTTTGGATCGTTCTCGCAGTTGCAGCAATCGCAATGATCGGCGGCCTGTTCTTCTTCCTTAAGAAAAAGAAAACCGCTGACTCATAAGACCATAAACAAAAAAGGCTTCTTTCGAAGCCTTTTTTCTTTTTCACTTCACTAAAAAATCCACCCGATATACAGGTGGATTTTTGTTTTATTTGTTTCTTTTAATAAGATACGATACAAAGGTTGCGATACCGTATATTGCGAAAAAGATTATCGTTGCGAAGAACAACAATATCACCCAAGCGCTTGCCTTTACGTTCGATGCGCCTGCATGGAGAAGATAAACACAAACCATTGCGCCGACGTAGTTCATCAAAATGTGAAGCGAACGCTTTGCCGCAGAGGAAAGCTTCTTTGCCTGCGTCACCAGGAACGAAAAGCCATATACCGCCGAATACAACGCTATTGCAAGGTTGTTTTCGATAAGACGGGATGCGAAAGCACTGTTATCCGCAACCGTAACCGCACCGCCCGATGATACTGCCGACATTCCCATAGCAACAAAAGCAAGCCACAGGAAGCTTAATACAGCGTATGCACCGCAAGCACGGAAACCGCATTTTATAAGTTCTGTCTTTTTATCGTTCATTATGCGTTAACAGGACGAATGAATCCGGTGGTTTTTTCGGTGAGTGCGCCGGGATCGGTAGATGCTACGATAACACATTCGATCTTGTGCTGAGAAGTGATCTTTTCAACCTTAAGTACGAAATCTTCAAACGCTTCAATATTGTCACCGCAGATCTTAAGAGCGCTGTCAATGAAAAGCTCGGTTATATCATAGTTGCCCGCAAGCATACCGCAAACGAATCCGTAAAGCTTGTCTGCGTCGTCAACGCCATATTCGAGAGCATCGACCAAACGTGCATGATATTTAATATCAAAGGTGAGTTTTCTGCCGCATTCGATACAGATAACAACACCGTTGGTTTCTTTAGATGCTTTGTTGACTTCTTCGATGAGAGTCTTGGTTTTACCTGTTCCTTTTACTCCAACAATAAGCTGCATAATATAACTCCGTTCTTCCGGCACAGTGAATTTTAGAAACCGCCGTGCGTTGCCGGATGCAACGACGGTTTTTATTTGTTATTATTTTACTTTATTTTCACGAAAAAATCAATAGAAATTATCATATTGAATTAATTTTTTTGAGAAGCTCTGCTTTTCCCTCTTCATAACCGGGTTTTCCGAGCAATGCGAACATATTTTTCTTATATTCCTCAACACCGGGCTGGTCAAACGGATTGACACCGAGAATATATCCCGAGATAGCGCAGGAAGCAAAGAAGAAATATATCAACTGACCGAGCGAATACGCATCCTTGCCGCCGAAATCGATTATAAGGCTTTCCGTACCGCCCGTGCGGTGCGCAAGAAGAGTTCCCATCATTGCCTTTTGGTTGATTTCGTCCATTGTAACTCCCGCAAGGAAGTTCAATCCGTCGCCGTTGTCCTCGTCATAAGGGATCTGAGGCGAATTTGCATCGTACTTTCCTGCACGGCAGATGGTTTCGAAAATTATCGGGCTGCCGTCCTGAACGAACTGTCCAAGCGAGTGAAGGTCGCTGCTGTAAGTAACGGATGCGGGGAACAAGCCCTTCTTTTCCTTACCTTCACTTTCGCCGAAGAGCTGTTTGAACCATTCGCCCATAAATCTGAAATCGGGGTCGTAGCTGACCAAAAGCTCGTTCGTTCTGCCCTTTGCAAGCATTATATTTATTAAAACCGCATATTTGTACGCAGGATTATCAAGACCTGCAGAGAGGATAGATTCCCTCTCGTCAGCCGCACCTGCAAGAAGTGCATCGGTATCGACGCCCGAAACGGCTATCGGAAGCAAGCCGACCGCAGTAAGCACCGAGAATCTTCCGCCGACGTCGTCGGGAACGGTGAAGCATTCATAGCCTTCTTTCAGCGCAAGCTCGTGCAGTGCACCCTTATGAGCGTCTGTCGTTGCAACGATTCTCTTTGCAACTTCGGATTTGCCGTAGCGTTTTTCCATATATTCACGTATCAAGCGGAAGGCGACCGAGCTTTCGGTCGTCGTGCCCGATTTACTGATAACGTTAACGCTTACACGTTTGCCCTCGCAA
>JAFVXP010000030.1 GCA_017501055.1 Clostridia bacterium
TCGTAAGCGCATTGACAAGACTCCTTGCACCCATTCTTTCCTTCACTGCGGAAGAAGCTTGGGGCTTTATGAGCCATATTGATGCCGACGACCTTGACAGCGTGTTCTGCAACCCGATGCCCGAGGTCAATGCTGATTATAACTTCGCAGAGATCGAAGAAAAATATGAAGCTCTCTTCAACCTCCGTGACGGAGTTATGAAGGCTCTCGAGCTTGCACGTGCAGAAAAGACCATCGGTAAATCGCTCGAAGCAAGCTTGACTATCTATGCAGAAGAGGGAAGCGATGCAATGAAGCTCTTCAGAGAGTTTGAAGCTATACTTCCCACAGTATTCATCGTCAGCAAGGTCAGCCTTTCTTCCGAAAACGCTCCCGAAAACGCATATAAGGACGAGGAAAGCGGTATTTCCGTTGCCGTCTCCGTTGCCGAAGGCGAAAAATGCGTACGTTGCTGGATGCAGAAGGACGATTGCACTGCCGACGAAGACGGTCAGCATCTCTGCGCACGTTGCCGTAAAGCAGTATGTTAGCCGCAATAATTGCCGTTTTTGCGGTAATTGCCGATCAGGTATCTAAATATTTTATTGTCGAAACGATAGGACTCCACGAAACGACCCCGTTTATAAACGGCTTTATGAGCTTTTATCATACGAGAAACACGGGTGCGGCGTTTTCAATGCTAAGCAATAGCCGTTGGGTCTTTATGGTAATGTCTTTCGTTTCGATGATAATAATAACGGCGCTGCTTGTTAAAGAATATAAGCGTCATAAATTAATGACGGTTTCTCTTGCAATGGTGCTTGGCGGCGGTATCGGTAATATGATAGACCGTGTCCGTTTGGGATACGTTGTCGATTTCTTCAAGACCGAATTTATCGATTTTGCAATATTCAACGTTGCCGATTGCTTTGTAACCGTCGGCGCAATACTTTTGGCGGTCTACGTTATCTTTTACGAACCGAAGGTCGATGCGGAATTGAAAGCAAAAGGATCGGTTGAGGTTAAAGACGAAAATGATTGATTATACCGTAACTGCTTTTAATTCTTCCGAAAAATTGCGGTTGGACAGCTTTGCGGCGAAAATTTGCGAAATAAGCCGTTCAAGAGCGCAGGAGCTTATAAACGACGGCTTGATAACCGTAAACGGCAAGAAATGCGAAAAAAAGCTTTTGCTGTCGGAGGGTGACGTTGTTTCTGTCGACCTCCCTCCCGAAAAAGAGCTTGAAGCAATACCGCAGGATATTCCCATTGATATAGTTTACGAGGACGAGCATCTCCTTGTCGTCGATAAACCCCGTGGAATGGTCGTGCATCCCGCACCTGGCAACCCCGACGGAACCTTGGTGAATGCCTTGCTATATCACTGCAAGGGCAGACTTTCGTCGATAAACGGCGTTATCCGTCCGGGTATTGTGCATAGAATCGATAAAGATACTTCGGGACTGCTTATCGTCGCAAAGACGGATAGCGCACATCACGGCTTGGCAGAGCAGATCGCCGTACATTCCTTTGTTCGCAAGTACGAGGCGATCGTCGGCGGACGCTTTAAGGAAGAAAGCGGAACGGTTTGTGCGCCTATCGGCAGACATAAGACCGACCGCAAGAAAATGGCGGTAACCGACCATAATTCAAAAGAAGCGACGACCCATTGGCGCATACTTGCCGAGGGGACGCAATATACACATCTTGAACTCACTCTCGAAACGGGCAGGACCCACCAGATAAGAGTTCATATGTCACATATCGGTCATCCCGTTGCGGGTGATACGGTATACGGAAACGCACGTTACAGACTTGGCATGGAAGGTCAATGTCTGTTCGCAAAATATATTTCTTTCGTTCACCCGATAACGGGCGAAACGATGACCTTTGAAGCGGCAAGACCAGCGTATTTCAGCGATGCGCTTGCTCGTGCCGGGCTTTAGAAATTCGAAAGGAACGCAAAGAAAATGGAAAAGAAAACACTCCTTATGCTGAAAGAAAAAGCCGCAAGAATCAGAATGCTTTCTGTTGAAGCGGTCTACGGCGCAAAAAGCGGCCACCCAGGCGGCTCGCTCTCTATCGCCGAGCTTGTAACCTACCTTTATTTTAACAAAATGAACGTTGTCGCAAACAACCCCGATGACGAAAACCGTGACAGATTCGTTCTCTCGAAGGGTCACTGTGCACCTGCGCTCTATTCTGCGCTTGCATTGAAGGGCTTCTTCGACGTAGAAGAGCTTAAAAAGCTCCGTAAGCTTGGTGCTATGCTTCAGGGCCACCCCGATATGAAACTTATCCCCGGCGTAGATATGTCCACCGGCTCTCTCGGTCAGGGCTTCTCTGCCGCTTGCGGTATGGCTGCTGTCGGCAAACGCAAGAGCCTTCCCTGGAAGGTGTTCACCATTCTCGGTGACGGTGAAATTGAAGAAGGTCAGGTTTGGGAAGCGGCAATGTTCGCAAACCAATATAAGCTTGATAATATTATCGCATTCGTTGACCTTAACGGTTATCAGATAGACGGTGCAATCGAAGACGTTATGAACCCTCATCCCGTTGACGATAAGTTCCGTGCGTTCGGCTGGTATGCTCAGGTTATCGACGGCCACGATTTTGAGGCTATCGAAGAAGCCGTTGCAAACGCCGAAAAGAGCGACAAGCCTTCCGTTATCATCTGCAAGACGGTTAAGGGCAAGGGCGTTTCCTATATGGAAAATAACTATAACTGGCACGGTAAAGCGCCGAAGGAAGACGAATATCTCATTGCTGAAAAAGAGCTTAGAGAAGCATGGGAAAAAGCATCGGAGGAATTGAACAATGGCTGAAAAAGAAGCAACAAGAGCAGCCTACGGCAGAAAACTTGCCGAGCTTGGCGAAAAGAATGATTTTTACGTGCTCGATGCCGACCTTTCGGGTTCGACACAAACCTGCGTTTTTGCAAAAAAATTCCCCGACCGTTTCTTCAACTGCGGTATTGCGGAAGAAAATATGATCTCCGTAGCGGCAGGTATTGCCGCAACGGGCGTTCCTGCGTTTGCATCGTCCTTTGCTATGTTTGCCTGCGGACGTGCTTTCGAGCAGATAAGAAACTCGGTTGCATATCCCCAGCTCCCCGTTAAGATCTGCGCATCTCACGCAGGTGTTACCGTTGGTGAAGACGGTGCGACCCACCAGTTCTGCGAAGATATTGCAATTATGCGTGCTGTCCCCGGTATGACGGTTGTTTGTCCTGCCGATTCCGCTTCTACAGAAGCGCTTCTTGAAGAGATACTCAAGTTTGACGGCCCCGTTTATATGAGATTGGGCAGATATGCCGTTCCTCAGTTCTATGAAAAGGGCGAGCGTGAATTCAAGCTCGGTAAGGGCATCGTTCTTGCAGAAGGTAAGGACGTTGTTATCGTAGCAACCGGTATTATGGTTGCTGCGGCTATGGAAGCACGTGAGGCACTTAAGAACGACGGCATCGATGCGGCTGTTATCGATATTCATACGATAAAGCCTCTTGATGAAGAGCTTATCAAGGAATATGCCGCAAAGACGGGCTACGTCGTAACCGCAGAAGAACATAACGTTATCGGCGGTCTCGGCGATGCTGTGATCTCTGCGCTTTCCGAAAGTGCTTGCGCAAAGGTTGCAAAGCTTGGCGTGAACGACGTTTTCGGCACAAGTGCACCTGCAGGCGTTTTGCTCGAGTATTATAACCTCACCGCAAACGGTATTGCAGAAAAGGTTAAAGCACTTCTTAACAAATAAATTATAATGACAAAAAACCGCATAGCTTTGCGGTTTTTTGTGAATGGAGATAAAATGACTGTCGAACAATTAGCAAAAGCGCTTGACGAAAGAATCCCCCGTGAATTGTCGGAAGTTTGGGATAA
>JAFVXP010000031.1 GCA_017501055.1 Clostridia bacterium
GTATTAACTTTATCGGCGGTTTCGGTGCACTTGTTCACAAGGGAAGCACAAAAGGCGAGGATGCGCTTATCGACGCAATCCCCGAAGCTTTGGCAACCACGAAAATGGTTTGCTCCTCTGTTAACGTTGCCACAACAAAAGCGGGCATCAATATGGATGCTATCGCAAAAATGGGCAGTATAATCAAAAAGACGGCTTATCTTACAAGGGATAATAACTCTATCGGCTGTGCAAAGCTGGTTGTATTTGCAAACGTGCCCGAGGACAACCCTTTTATGGCAGGGGCTTTTCACGGTGTCGGCGAACCCGGTTCTATCATTAACGTCGGTGTTTCCGGTCCCGGTGTTGTCAGCTCGGCAATACGCCGTGCAGGTGATTGCAGCTTGAGCGAGCTTGCAGAAGTTATTAAGAAGCAATCGTTTAAGATAACACGTGTCGGTCAGCTTGTCGCAAGAGAAGCATCGAACAGACTTGGTATACCTTTTGGTATTGTTGACCTTTCGCTTGCTCCCACTCCTGCTATCGGAGATTCGGTTGCAGATATTCTTGAAACCATGGGTCTTGAGACCTGCGGTGCTCACGGAACTACGGCGGCTTTGGCAATGCTTAACGATGCCGTTAAAAAGGGTGGAGTTATGGCTTCTTCCCACGTTGGCGGTCTTTCGGGTGCTTTTATTCCCGTTTCCGAAGATGCAGGTATGATAAGCGCTGTTGAAAAGGGTGTGCTTTCTATTGAAAAGCTCGAAGCAATGACAGCAGTTTGCTCCGTTGGACTTGATATGATAGCCGTCCCCGGTGATACGAGCGAGGCTGTTATTTGCGGTATAATCGCAGACGAAATTTCTATCGGCGTTGCAAACACAAAGACGACTGCTGTCAGAATAATTCCTGCATACGGCAAAACGGTTGGCGATTCTGTTGATTTCGGCGGACTTTTGGGCACTGCCCCGATTATGAATCTGCGTTCGGAATCTCCGCAGGTATTTATAAACCGAGGCGGTAGAATCCCTGCTCCCATACATAGCTTGAAAAACTAAAATCAATTTGAGGATAAATTTATGAACGAGAAATTTTATGTAACAACTGCTATTGCGTATACGTCGAAAAAGCCTCACATCGGCAACGTTTATGAGGCTGTTCTTACCGACGCTATCGCAAGATATAAAAGATTGCGCGGCTTTGACGTATTCTTCCTTACGGGTACCGACGAGCACGGTCAGAAAATACAGCAGGAAGCAGAAAAAGCGGGTATTACACCCCAAGCGTACGTTGACAAGGTCGCAGGTGAAATTAAAGACATTTGGGATATGTTCAACATCAGCTATGACAAATTTATCAGAACGACCGACGAGGATCACGTTAAATGCGTTCAAAAGATATTCAAGAAGCTTTATGAAAAAGGCGACATCTATAAGGGTTCTTACGAAGGCAATTACTGCACTCCCTGCGAATCCTTCTGGACCGACACACAGTTAAAGGGCGGTTGCTGTCCCGACTGCGGCCGTGAATGCAAGAAAGCAAGCGAAGAAGCATATTTCTTGCGTCTTTCGAAATACGCCGACAGACTTGTCGAATATTACAACAGCCACGATGAATTTATCACTCCCGTTTCGAGAAAGAACGAGATGATAAACAACTTTATCAAGCCCGGTCTTCAGGACCTTTGTGTTTCGAGAACAAGCTTCTCTTGGGGTATCCCCGTTGAGTTTGACCCCGGCCACGTGGTTTACGTTTGGTTGGATGCACTTTCCAACTATATAACCGCTATCGGTTACGACCCCGAAGGTGATTCTACCGAGCAGTTCAATAAGCTTTGGCCTGCTGATCTGCAGGTTATCGGTAAAGATATTGTTCGTTTCCATACGATCTACTGGCCTATAATCCTTATGGGGCTTGATCTTCCCCTTCCCAAGCAGGTTCTTGGACATCCTTGGCTCCTCTTCGGCGAAGACAAGATGAGTAAATCAAAGGGCAACGTTATCTACGGTGACGAGCTTATCAAGGAATTCGGCTTGGACGTTGTAAGGCATTATCTCCTTGCTGAAATGGGCTATTTCAACGATGGCAGCATTACCTATGAAAACCTTATCAAACGCACCAACGGCGACCTTGCAAACACGCTTGGCAACCTTGTTTCCCGCACGGGTGCTATGATAAAACAGTATTTCGGCGGTATTATCCCCGAAAACAACGGCAACGACGATGAATTTGCGATTTCCTTGAAAAACGCTGTCATAAACGGTATTAAAGAAACTGCAGACAAATTCGACAACTATCTTATTGCCGATGCAGACGCTTCTATCTTCAATACTCTTAAGGCTTGTAACAAGTATATAGACGAAACAACACCTTGGGTTCTTGCAAAAGACCCCGAAAAGAAACAAGAGCTTGCAAACGTTCTTTCCAACCTTGTTGAAAGCATTAGAATCTGCAACCTTCTTATTGCACCTCTTATGCCCGAAACCTCGGAAAAGATAAATGCAATCTTCGGTGTGCCTTCCATTGATTTCGATTCCGCTTGCGAATACAAATATCCCTGCACCAACAACGAATTGGGCGAAATTCCGATACTCTTTGCGAGAATCGACGAAAAGAAATTCTTTGCAGAATTCGAAAAGAAGCAGGCTGAATTGAAGAAGGCTGCTAAAAAAGCCGAAAAGAAAGAAGAAAAGAAGGAAGAAGCACCTCAGATTATCGGCATTGAAGACTTTGCGAAGGTTGATCTTCGTGTCGGTCTTATTAAGGAATGTGTAAAAGCAGAAAACAGCGATAAATTGCTTGTACTTCAGATCGATATGGGTTGTGAAGTACGTCAGGTCGTTTCGGGTATTGCAAAATATTATACACCCGACGAGCTTATCGGCAAAAAAGTTGTTGTTGTTTCCAACCTTAAGAGCGTTAAGCTTCGTGGAATTGAAAGCAACGGTATGATTCTTGCCGCCGACACGGAAAACGGCGTTAAGGTTCTTTTTGCCGACGAAAACGCAAATCCCGGAAGCAAGGTTAGATAAATGATCGACATTCACGCACACTATGACGATGACGCTTTCGATTGCGACAGGGACGAGCTTTTAACTTCCCTTTTCGCAGAAAAAGGTGTTTCGGCAATTATTAACGCAGGCTGTAATATCGAAACGTCGCTCTTTTCGATAAAGCTTGCAGAAAAGTATCCGAACGTTTATGCTGCCGTTGGTTTTCACCCGCAAGAGGTTTTGAACTTCAAGGAAGAAGACCTCAACACAATAAAATCGATGCTCTCCCACCCAAAGGTCGTTGCTGTCGGTGAGATTGGTCTTGATTATCATTATGGAACGGAGCACAAGGAAGAACAAAAGGCTCTTTTCAGAAAACAGCTTGAGCTTGCAATAGAGATGGATATGCCTGTTGTAATTCACGAACGTGATTGCGTTAAGGATTGTCTTGATATTGTTTTTGACTATGACGTTAAAGGTGTTTTCCATGCCTTCTCGGGAAGCAAGGAAACGGCAAAATTGTTACTTGACAGAGGGTGGTATATTTCTTTCCCCGGAACAGTAACCTTTAAAAACGCCAAATTCCCCGTTGAAAACGCTCTGTTTGTTCCTGAAGATAGGATTCTTACCGAAACCGATGCACCGTACCTTACGGCACACCCATTCAGAGGCAAACGCAACGACAGCAGTTTTATGAAATATACTCTTGAAAAGATAGCAGAAATAAGAGGAACCGATTTTGAACACATCGAACGAATCACAGAAGAAAATGCAAAACGGCTATTTGGGTTCTAAAACCAGAACGCTTACGTTTGCTTACCGTGTAGGCAACGGTATTTATATAAATCTTACCAACAGATGCACCAACGATTGTACTTTCTGCCTTCGTAACAACGGCGAAACGGCATACGGAAGCAACAGTCTTTGGCTTGAACGTGAACCCACCGTACAAGAGGTTATTGAGGCTGTTGAAGCTATTTATTTTCAAGAGTGCGATTCTTTCGTATTCTGCGGATTCGGTGAGCCTACCTGCAGATTCGATACTATCATCGAAGTTGCAAAGCTATTGAAGGAAAA
>JAFVXP010000032.1 GCA_017501055.1 Clostridia bacterium
TATACCAATATGGGATAATAAAATCAAGAGGTGATTTAATGAGATTAAAGGAAATCCGAAAATCCAAAGGTATTTCCCAGCTTAAATTAGCAATAGACCTAAACACAAATCAAAACACGATAAGCCGTTATGAAACGGGCGAACGAGAACCCGGAATAAATGAGCTTATAAAAATCGCAGATTATTTCAATATTTCAATTGATTATCTCCTTGAACGTACCGACAATCCGAATATGCAAAAATAAAAGCCACGATTTTGTTCGTGGCCTTTTTTCGTTTTCACGGTGTAGGTTGGTTCAGTATAAGTGTCATTCCGAGTAATCGGAACGATTGCGAGGAATCTCACACAGGAGAAGGTAAAGTTAATGAAGTAAAGCCATAAGAAACAACAGATTGAGATTCTTCACTGCGTTCAGAATGACACTTCTTTTTCCCATTTCGTCCAGTATAACCTGTCATTCCGAATGACATCGGGGTCCCCGAAAACGCTTGCGTTTTTGGGGTGATATAACGAGGAATCTCACATAGGAGAACGTAAAGTTAATGAAGTAAAGCAATAAGAAACAACGAATTGAGATTCTTCACTTTATACCCCGCAAAATAAATTTTGCGGAGACCCCATCGTTCAGAATGACAACTGTGTTTTACAATACAAAAAAAGAGAGGCTTTAAAAACCTCTCTTTTTATTATTAATTATTTGTTTGTATTGCGCTGATTGTTGAGTTCTTCTTCTTTGGAGTTGATCTCACGCCAATCGTCAAGCTCAAGCTCGGTGAGGTCTATATAACCAAACCAGCTGTCGGTTTCGTAACCGTCGATTTCGCCACTTGCAACGAAGCTTCTCGAATAGAAGAATACCATTGTTGCAGGGCAGAGCTCTTCAACAAGCTTCTTTTCTGCGTTGTGGAGGATTTCTGCTCTCTTTGCACGGTCCTTTTCAGAAACAGCAGATTGGATAAGATTTGAATAATCTGCGTTGTCGATCTTGGTGTAGTGAGGATTGAAGGTTTCTTCGGTGGTAGCAACGCTGTTGTCAACAACGATACCCGAACCGCTGAATTCCTTTGCGAAGGGAGCAAGGTAGGAGAATGCGTCAACCGAGCCGTTAACGATGTTAACGCCGATTACGTCGAAGTCACTTGTCTTAAGTGCGGTGAGATATGCTTCGGGGTTAAGACCGACAAGCTCGGCGTTAATGCCGATAGCCTTCCAGTTTTCAGCAGCCTTCTTTGCAGCTTCTTCGTAAACGTTTACATAGTTAACTTTTCTGGAATAGGAATTAACGGTGAATTCGTTAAGAGGAACAAGGTATGCAACCTTGATTGTACCCTTCTTGCCGCCGAGAAGCGATTTTGCCTTTTCAACGTCGGCATTTACATTGTAAAGATTGCCGCCTGCTTCACGGAAGTCGGACTTTCTGTCGGTATTGAATACACCGGTGGGAACGTAGCCGGTAGCAGGAACTTCGCCGGTTCCGATTGCTTCGGTAATAGCTTTTCTGTCAAGCGCTGCAGAGAGAGCTTTACGAACGTTAGCATCGGAAAGGAGATCCTTTTCGGTGTTGAAATAGAATGCAAAACCGTTAAGTGTCTGCTGGGTTTCGATGTCGTCCTGATATTTCTTGAAGGTTTCCTTGTCAAACTTGCCAAGATAGAATACTTCGCCGTTGTCAAAACGGTTTGCCTGGAACTGCTGTTGAGTCAATCCCTTTTCTTCGGGATAGTATTCGGTCTGACCTTCGTAGTAGAGGCAGGTTATACGGTAAGGATCAACGTATTCGTCAAGGTCGTCCTTTTCGGGGTTACGCATATAGTATGCGTTACGTTCAAGAACGAGCTTGCAGGCAAATTTACCGCTGAAGTCCTGTTCGCCTTCCTTCTTTTCACGGGGCATATCCATTGTCTGAACTCTGAATTTGCCGTTTGCAACCATATCGGTTGCGCTTGCCGCCCAGTCATCACCGTTCTTAGCGCAACGGGTGATTATATCTTCACGAGCGGGAGCGAGGTGAACGTTTGCAACCTGTTCTGCGAAAAGGTCGCAATCATATTCCTTTTCGAAGGTTACTTCAAGAAGGGTGTTGTCAACTGCCGCAAGACCAAGGTCATCGATAGTACCGATACCCGATTTAACGTTTCTTGCGCCCTTTATGCCATAGAGAAGGGAAGCGTAGGGGCTGTCCATTTCGGGAGAGAGGATTCTGCTCCACGCATAGATAACGTCGTCTGCGGTAACGGGTCTGTTATCACTCCATGCAGTTTCCTTCAATTTGAAGTACATTTTGTGGAGCTGATAGATCTCGTCGTATTTATAGTACCATTCGGTAGCGAGAGCAGGCTGAACGTCGCCGTCCTCGTCGATGGTAGTAAGGGGTTCGAAAATCAAAGAAAGAATCTGTTCAACGTCGCTGTTAAGCTGAACAACGGCAGGGTCGAGCGTGTAGGGATAATCCGAAAGATACATTCGGACGTTTGCACCCTTTTCGCCTTCTTCCAATCCGCCGCAACCAACAAGTGCGCTCAAACAGAACATGAAGCAAAGTGCGAGACAAAGTATTTTTTTCATAGTGACCTCCGGACAAAAAGTTCCAGTCTTTATTGTTACATTAGATTATAACATCTTATTATAAAATAATCAAGTGTGATTTATCTATTTGTGAAAAATCACAAAATCCAAACCTTCTAATTGTGCGATTTATTTAGTGGGCTTAAAACAACCCTTGGCAAAGATGAATGATAATGCCTGATGCACAGGAGATTATATATAACAGCCCGACGGCAAGAAGATTCTCCTTAATGCCCTTGTTTACACGGAAAAGGACAAGAAGTCCAACACCCGCACTTGTGCAAAGACCTGCAAAAACCGAGCCCAGGCTTATCGCTCCCTCAACAAACATACCTGCCAAAATAACCGAAGGGGCGCAGTTTGGAATAAGTCCGATCAACGCCGTCAAGAACGGTTGGAAAATGCTGTCGGTGAGCATAAATCCGCCAATTTTGTCCTCGCCGACAAATTCTATGGCGAACGTCAGTAAAAACGTTGCAACAAAAAGGAAAGCAAAGACCGAAGCAGTACGCCTTACGGTACATAAAATAATTGCACGCCAATCGGTATGACTGCAGCAATGCTCTTCGCCGATGATTTCTTCGTCCTCGCAGGAATCATCGTGGTGGTGGCAATGGTGGCAATCGTCGGCGATTATCTTTTTCTTTCCGACAAAAAAGTCAATCGCATAGCCTGCAATAACCGCAACGACGAGCTTCAAGCCCATAATTATCAAAAGCTCTTTGTAATGTGAAGGACTTGCAAGCATAATAAGCAATGCTTCGTCGGAGGTGGAAAGGAAGATCGCAATAAGCGTTCCGAGGGTTATAATACGCTTTGCGAAAAAGTTTGCGCCGATAACCGAGAAACCGCATTGAGGTATCAACCCAAGCAATGCACCCGTAATAGGACCACTTTTTTCTGCTTTTTCAATAGCTTTTGCGCTTTTTTGCTCGATGCGTGCTTCTGTAAATTCAAGAAAAAGAAACGCCAAGAGCAGGAAGGGGAGCATCTTTAATGAATCAAAGAAAGAATGCTCGAGCGCATGTAAAAATTCGTGCATAATAAAAATCCTTATAAGACGGAGAAATATTCCGAAAATATACAAAATAAATTATACAGCAAAGCGGTTGTTTGTCAAGAATTTTTTAAGAAACACAAAATAATTAAACTCTTGATATAATAGATAAAATATGATAAGATGTATGAAATAAAATGCATTTCGGAGATGTGTTATGGAAACGAAAACAAAAATGAATGCTCGTGAATGGATGGAAAATCTGTGGTATCACTATAAATGGCTTATAATTTTCGGGGGATTGATATTGGCTTTCCTCATAATAAGCCTGTTCCAGCATTTCGGCTCGAAGGATCCCGACGTTAATATCCTTCACGTCGGACCGATGTATATCTCGCCCGAATCGGCAGAAACCTTAAAGGGAAGTGTTGCAACTCTGTCGGAGGACTATAACGATGACGGAGATATAAACGTTGCCCTTCTCGATATAACCGTCAATAAGTTCGGTAATGAGGAAGAGGGAATCGACCCGATGAATTACGACCAGAACAATAACGGATTAAAACGGTTCCAAACCGAAGTCCGTGCGGGCGATGCGGTCATCTATTTGCTTGACGAAGAGTTTTTCAATATATGTATGGAAGAAAACCTTCTTTCTCCCTTGAAGGACGTTGTTTCGGAAGAAATACTTCCCGAAAATACGGTGAAGGGATACGGTGTGAAGATCAGCGACCTTGATGCTTATAAATTAAGCGGACTCTCTAACGTTCCGAACACGGCAATACTTTGTCTTCGCCGTTCGCCCGAGCTCGACCCGATAAAATACGGCAGAACCGTCGAGGTTTGGGAAGGCAACCGCAAGACTTTTGAAAATATATTGAAATATAAGGCGAAATAAATAGCCGAAAAGAGTTGAACTCAATTCGGTTTGAAATGTTATTTTTTATTATAGCTTCGCAAAACTCGCTTGGAATATCGACGTATTCCTTCGCTCGTTTTTCTCGCTCTAATGAAAAAATCCCTATTTCAAACTTGCTTTGCAACCAAAAAGGGAAGATTTTTGAGAAAAAACGAAGCTGAAGAGCGAAGATATACGAGCGTATATCAAGCGATGAAGTGATGTTTTAGCCGAAAATAGCCCTTTTGGGCGATTTTAGTTCAATTCTTTTCGGCTATAGTAAAATTTCTATTGCAAAACGGTATAATTTGTGGTAGAATAACTCGATTGAAAATTTTTTCGGAGGATTTTAAAATGAGTAACAAAGTTGTTGCCAAGCAAAAGAGAACAATAATCATATCTGTTGTGCTTGCTGTTCTTCTTCTTGCAGGCTCCATTTTCGTTCTTGTGGACAGCTTCGTTCACATGGACGATCCCTATAAACAGTTTGAAGACGTTAATTTCGCAAAGGGGTTTGCGTCCGCACTTAAAAAAGCAAGTGTGCGTGACCTCACTCAAGAAGATCTCGATAAAGTAGAATCTATCATCTACTACGTATCGGTCACCAACGATGCTAACAGCCAATACGCAACCGTGGTTCGTCCCGTTGTTATGCTCGGCTTCAAGGAGTTTACCGATAAGATCATCGAAAACGAAGCTAATAACAAAACCTTGTCTGACGGTGTTCCCGAAAATTCCTATATATTGCTCGAACACATCATCACCGAAGCAGACGACCTTGCGATGTTCAAGAACCTTCGTGTTCTCCGTTCCTTCGACCTTGGCGAAGTTTCGGAAATGCAGCAGGGTTGCTACTATAACGAGCTTTATGCACAGATCTACGGCAGCCAAAGCTCCAATATCGTTTCCGTTCCTTTCACGGATATAGTTTCGACTGCGGCGCTCGGCGGACTCAAAAAGCTCGATCAGCTTTCTTCCTTGACCAAACTTGAATATCTCTCCCTTCAGTATTCGGGAATAACCTCCCTTGAAGGCATTGAAAAGTTTACCAACCTCAAAAAGCTTGATATCGGTAATACCGCAATCACCGATTTCACAAAGCTTTCCGAGCTTAAAGAGCTTTCCAACCTCACCATCGTTGCTATGGGCGGCGAAGAAACAGAAGAAACCGAAGAAACCTCCGACGTTTCCGATACTTCCGATACTTCCGATACATCTTCCGATGAAAAAGAAGAAAAACATACCCACGCAGGTATGACCGATATAAGCACTCTTGCAAACCTTACAAGCCTCAAGAAGCTTAACATTTCTCAAAATGCAGTTGTTGACATCAGCGCAGTTGCCAATATGAAGAACCTTGAAGACTTCACCGCAATCGGAAACTGCATCGAAAACCTCGATGCTCTTAAGGGTATCACCACTCTCAAGACCGTTGCTGTTTCGGATAACCACATTACCGATATCAAGGGCCTTGCAGATGCAACAAGCCTTGAACTTCTCGAAGCATACAACAACAAGATTACCGATATAAGTGTTCTTGAAAACTGCACAAAGCTTACTTCTGTTAACGTTAATACCAACGAAATCAAAGCTCTCGGCGATTTCTCCAAACTTCAGGAGCTTGAAATTCTTAACGTTTACGGTAACAAGATAACCAGCCTTAAGGGTCTTGAAAAGTGCAAGAAGCTTACTAATATCGATGCTTACGATAATGAGATCACCGAAATCGGCAACCTTTCCGAACTCGATGAACTCACCTATATCTCTATCTACAACAATAAGATAAAAGATATCAACGGTCTCAATGGCTGTGCTAAGCTCGCTACTATCGATGCTTATAATAACGAATTCGAAGGTGTTCTCACCCTCGATAAATGTCCCGAACTCGCAACCCTCAACGTTTACTATGACGAACCCGAGAAGGAAGACGACAAGAAGGACGAAGCAACCAAAGACGACGACAAGAAGGAAGATACCTCCGCTGACGTTTCCGAAGATGCATCTACCGATGCTTCCGATGCTTCCGAAGATACTTCCGCTGACGCTTCCGAAGAACCCACCGAAGAACCTGCGGAAACCAAAAAAGGTCTTACCGGTCTTGTTATTAAGGGACTTAAGAAGCTCACCACAGTTGACGCACACGGCAATGCAATCACCGCTGTTCCCGACCTTACCGACTGTGAAAAGCTTACGACCCTCAACCTCAGCAAGAACCTTGTAACCGACGTTAAAGGCGCTGAAAACGGCAAGCTTACAAACCTCAACCTTGCGTCCAATAAGCTCACCGACATCTCTGCTCTCGAAAAGGTTACAACACTCACAACTCTCGATCTTTCCGAAAACAATATAACCAATATCGACGCAATCGGCAAGCTTACAAAGCTCACCAACCTCAACCTCAAGAACAACAAGGAACTTGTTTCTCTTAAAGCTCTCGAAAGCTTCCCCACAAGCACCTCGCTCACTCTTAATATCGTTGGTACGAAGATTGCAGAAAACACCGATGCTATCAAGGAAATCCAGTCCAAGTACACCACGATGAAGATTACCTACACCGAAACAACCGATAAAAAGTAATTTTCAAATAATTTTCGGGGCTGTTTAATACAGCCCTCGAATTTTGATTAGATATGTATTTTCGGAGGAAATGATTATGCCCGATATGCTTGTCCGTCTTTACGACCTTCCCGAAACAAGCTCCTTTTATAAGAAACTCGAAGAAAAAGGAATTAGAATACTTCGCCCGATGACTCCCAATAAATCCAAGGTTTTAAATTGGATAAGAGAAAATTTCGACGGTGACTGGGCAGACGAAGTTTCGACGGCATTTTCCCATGCTCCAGTAAGCTGCTTTATCGCATACGATACCAACGAACGAGAAATTCTCGGTTTTGCGGCTTATGATTGCACCTACCGTGATTTCTTCGGACCTACGGGTGTTGCAATCGACCGACGTGGCAACGGAATAGGAAAAGCCTTGTTCCTGCGTTGCTTAGAGGCTATGCGTGACGAAGGATATGCTTATGCGATAGTCGGAAGTGTAGGACCTGTAAATTTCTATGAAAAAACCGTGTCTGCCGTTATGATCGACGGAAGTGACCCGAGCATTTATAAAGACCTTATATAATTAATGAAAGAGGCGAAAACAAATGAGTAAACTCAGAGCCGGTATAGTCGGCGCAACCGGTATGGTTGGTCAAAGATTTATAACCCTTATTGAAAACCACCCTTATTTTGAAATATCCGCATTGATCGCAAGCCCTTCCTCCGCAGGCAAGACCTACGGCGAGGCAGTAAAAGGCCGTTGGAAGATGAAAACTCCTCTCTCCGACAAAATTGCAAATATGCAGGTGTTGAACGCAGAGGATATTGAAAGCGTAAAGCCCTACGTTGATTTTGTATTCTGCGCAGTAAATATGCCTAAGGCAGAGATCAAAGCGCTTGAAGAAGCATACGCAAAGGCAGAGATCCCCGTAATTTCCAACAACTCTGCAAACCGTGGAACCGCAGACGTTCCCATGCTCATTCCCGAAATCAACTATGCGCACAGCGCAATTATCGAATCCCAGAAGAAACGCTTGGGCACCAAAAAGGGATTCATCTCCGTAAAGCCCAACTGCTCGATACAGAGCTACGTTCCTGCGCTTGAGCCTCTCCGTAAGTTCGGCATCAAGGCTGTAAACGTAACCACCTTCCAGGCAATCTCCGGTGCAGGCAAGACCTTCGATACCTGGCCCGAAATGGTCGATAACGTTATTCCTTATATCGGCGGTGAAGAAGAAAAGAGCGAAAAAGAACCTCTTAAGGTTTGGGGTACAATAGAAGGCGACGCTATCGTTCCTGCAACAAGCCCCGTAATCTCTGCACAGTGTATACGTGTTCCCGTTGCAGACGGCCACCTTGCCGCTGTTTCCGTAAGCTTTGAAAACAAGCCTTCTATCGAAGAGATCAAAAAGGCTTGGGCTGAATACGTCGGCGAAGCACAGAGATTGGAGCTTCCCCTCGCACCCGCACAGTTCCTTACTTATTTTGAAGAAGACAACCGTCCTCAAACCAACCTCGACCGTGACCTTTACGGCGGTATGGGTATTTCGATCGGCAGACTTCGTGAAGACACTATCTTCGATTACAAGTTCGTTTGCCTCTCCCACAATACCTTAAGAGGTGCGGCAGGCGGCGCAGTTCTCGGCGCTGAATTGCTCTACCGTCAGGGCTATTTGTATTAATTAACAATATAATTAAAACCCCGAAAGTCATCACTTTCGGGGTTTTCTTATGCAATGAAAAAGGAACCTGAATTGATCAGGCTCCTTTGTTGTTATTATTTACAAAGTGCTTCGTCAATAGCCTTCGCAGCGGTTTTACCTGCACCCATAGCAGAGATAACCGTCGCCGCACCGGTAACAGCGTCACCGCCTGCATAAACGGAATTACGGGAGGTAAGACCGTCTTCGTTAACGATAATACCGCCTCTTGCGTTGACCTCAAGACCTTCGGTGGTGGATTTGATAAGCGGGTTGGGAGAAGTACCGATGGACATGATAACGGTGTTAACGTCAATTTCAAATTCACTATCGGGAATTTCAACAGGACGTCTGCGTCCCTTTGCATCAGGCTCGCCAAGCTCCATTCGAACACACTTCATACCCGTAACAAAACCGTTTTTGGGGTCTCTGGGATCTTCGGGATTGTTGTAACCGATAATTTCGGTGGGGTTGCAAAGAAGACGGAATTCAATACCTTCTTCCTCTGCGTGTTCAACCTCTTCACGTCTTGCAGGAAGCTCTTCCATAGAACGTCTGTAAACGATATAAACCTTTTCTGCACCAAGACGGAGAGCAGTACGGGCTGCGTCCATAGCAACGTTACCGCCGCCGACGACAGCAACCTTGCCACCCTTCATAATGGGGGTTTCGGGGTTTTCGAGATAAGCCTTCATAAGATTGCTTCTCGTGAGGAATTCGTTTGCAGAGTAAACCCCTTTCAAGGATTCACCGGGAATACCCATAAAGTTAGGAAGACCTGCGCCCGAGCCGATAAATATTGCTTCATAGCCCATATCGAAAAGCTCGTCAACGGTAAGAGTTTTGCCGATAACGACGTTTGTTTCAATTTCAACGCCAAGCTTTTTGAGTGTTTCAACTTCCTTGGCAACGATAGCCTTGGGAAGACGGAACTCGGGAATACCGTAAACGAGAACACCGCCTGCCGTATGGAGAGCTTCATATACGGTTACGGCATAACCCTTCTTCGCAAGATCGCCTGCGCAGGTAAGACCGGAAGGACCGGAGCCGACGATTGCAACCTTGTGGCCGTTTGCTTCGGGACGGATAGGTTCTTCTGTGCAGAAGGTGTTGTGCCAGTCCGCAACAAATCTTTCAAGTCTGCCAATGCCGACAGATTCACCCTTAATGCCACGAACACACTTCGATTCACATTGCGATTCCTGCGGACAAACACGACCGCAAACGGCAGGAAGGGAAGAGGATTTTGTGATTATTTGGTAAGCACCCTCAAAATCGCCTTCTTTTATCTTGGCGATAAATTCGGGAATATGAATTTTAACGGGACAGCCTTCAACGCAAGGCGTGTTCTTGCAGTTAAGACAGCGCATTGCTTCGTCGATTGCGGTTTCTTCGGTGTAGCCGAGAGCAACCTCGTCAAAGTTGCGTGCACGCACCAACGGGTCTTGCGTAGGCATAGGGTTGCGCATTAAGGACATATTGGGTTTATTCATCTCAATGCACCTCCTTCTTGAAAAGGTTGCAGGTTTCTTCGTGAGCATGACGTTCAAAGTCGAAATACATTCTGCCTCTCGACATAGCCTCGTCAAAATCAACCTCGTAACCGTTAAAGTCGGGACCGTCAACACAGGCAAATTTTGTAACCTTCTTGCCGTCAACGTTAAGCGTTAGTCTGCAACCGCCGCACATACCCGTACCGTCGATCATAATGGGGTTCATCGATACGGTGATAGGAGTGCCAAACGGCTTTGCCGTTGCAACGACAAACTTCATCATAATAAGCGGTCCGATAGTGATGATCATATCGAACTTTTCGCCGCCTTCAAGCATTTCCTTAAGGGGAACGGTAACGTTACCGTGTTCGCCGTAAGAGCCGTCGTCGGTCATAATCCTCAATCTATCCGAGCAAGCACGGAATTCGTCTTCGAGAATCAAAAGGTCTTTGTTTCTAAATCCGATAATGCTTGTGACTTCCGCACCCATTCTATGTAATTCTTCTGCAATAGGCATTGCGATAGCACAACCGACACCGCCGCCGACAATGCAGACCTTCTTAAGTCCGTCAAGATGCGTTGCAACACCAAGAGGACCGACAAAGTCTTGGATATAGTCGCCTTCTTCCTTGTAGGAGAGCTTTGTGGTAGTTCCGCCTACAACCTGGAAAATAATCTTAACAGCGCCGGTTTCCTTGTTAACGCCTGCAACGGTAAGAGGGATCCTTTCACCGTTTTCGTCAACACGAAGAATGATAAACTGACCGGGCTTTGCCTTGTTTGCAACAAGAGGTGCTTCAATACAAAGCTGAATAACCGTAGGGTTCAAAACCTTTTTTTCGAGAATCTTATACATATCTATCTCCTAAATCAAAGCGTAGATCAAATGTGTGAATTGTTGTATATCAAGCGATAAAGCGATGTTTTAGCCGAAAATAACCCTTATTAGCAATTTAAGTTAAACTATTTTCGGCTATTCTACATTATCGCAGAATACCTTCGAAAATGCAACACTTTTTCGCAAAAAAACTTGTCAATATATAGAATAATTTGAAATAAAATCAAATATTAAGAAAATCTTAATGTTTTTTGGTGCCTTAATATGTTATAATCGTTATATACATTTTGCGAGGTGATAAAAATGACCGTTTTGACAGTAGACGACGAAAAAGAAATAGCCGACCTCGTTGAACTTATTTTAAAGAACGAAGGATATAACGTTATAAAATATTACGACTCCGTAAAAGCTTATGACGAGATATTAAAAAACAGTAATATCGACCTTGCAGTTATCGACGTTATGATGCCGAATATGGACGGATTTGAGCTTTGCGCAAAAATACGTGATAATTATAATTACCCCATAATAATGCTCACGGCACGTGTTGAGGACGTTGATAAGATAACGGGATTAAGCATCGGTGCCGACGATTACGTAACAAAACCCTTCAATCCGTTGGAACTTCTTGCACGTGTAAAAGCACAACTTCGCCGATATAAAAAATACGGTGCTTCCGACGAGATGACAAAGTGTTATTATGAAAAAAACGGCTTGTTGATCAATAAACATCAGCATACCGTAACCTTGTTTGATAAACCTGTTTTGCTAACACCAACCGAGTTTGATATTCTCTGGCTTTTGTGCGAAAATGCAGGCAAGGTCGTTTCTTCCGAAGAAATATTCCAAACCGTCTGGAAGGAAGATTATCTCGACAGCAACAATACCGTTATGGTACATATAAGAAGGATTCGTGAAAAGCTGAAAGAGCCTTCCAAAAACCCAAGAATAATTAAAACCGTGTGGGGAGTGGGATATAAAGTTGAAAAATAACGCAATCAAACGCTATATAACCTATATATTCGTCTATACCGTCCTCTATTTCCTTTTCGTGGTTGTTATGGACAATCTTTTCGACGGCGTTCTTTTGGAATTTTTATATAACAATCTCTATTTTCGAATATTCACGCTGATAAACCATAACCGCAGTGCCATAACCTATATTTTTTATGCAATAGGACTTGTCATTATATCGGTCTTGTATATTTTGAAATGCAATAAACTTATCAGAATGGCAAGCGAATCTTTTTTGGAAGAGGAATCAAAGGTTCTGTCCGATAACTGTCCTGCGGAATTGCGTGATTTCGGACAAAAGCTGAAGGATTTTAAATACACCTTAAAAGAAAACGAGACCGCAAGAATACTTGCCGAACAGCAAAAAAACGATCTTATAGTTTATCTTGCACACGATTTAAAGACACCCTTGACCTCCGTTATAGGCTACCTAAGCCTTTTGGAGGAAACACAGGACCTACCCGTAGAACAACGTGCAAAATATGTGGGTATTGCTATCGATAAAGCATATAGACTTGAAAACCTCATAAACGAATTTTTCGAAATAACCCGTCTTAATCTTCAAACGATAGAAGCCCAGAAATCAAAGGTCAATCTAACTGTTTTGTTAATGCAGGTCTTGGTCGAATTCTATCCGATGTTCGAGGAAAAAAGACTTAACATCGTGCATAAGGTGGAACCCGAGCTTACGGTCCATGCCGATGCAGATAAGCTGGCTCGTGTATTCGATAATCTTTTCAGGAATGCCGTAAATTACAGCTATGAAGAGACTGATATAGTCTGCACCGCCTATAAGACCGAAAAAGAGGTCGTCATAAAGGTTAAAAATAAAGGCGACGATATACCCAAAGAAAAGCTCGACCGCATTTTTGATAAATTCTACCGTGCGGATAACTCCCGACGTTCGGCAACGGGCGGTTCGGGCTTGGGTCTTGCTTTTGCAAAACAGATAGTCGAGCTTCATAAAGGAACGATAACCGCCTCCTGCGATGACGGAAATACCGAATTTACGGTAATTCTGCCTTTGTAAGAAAATCTTAAGAATATCTAAATACAAGATTAAAACAAAAAACGACGTAATAAACTAAAATACTCCTATCAATAACAGATAGGAGTATTTTTTATGAAAAAAGATATGAAAGTATACGTATTTACGTTTGTCGCATTGTTTGCCATTTCCTTCATTCTGTTGCTGACACAAGCAATAGACTATAATGAGGAAATACCGCAAACGAACGGTTCAAATGAAGAAATACCGCAAAACACGTCTACCCAATGGCAGGAAGCCGATACGATAACCGCCTTTGCAGAACAAAATAATATACCGATGAGCGAATACCCCGAAAAGCTATTGGAGCTTCTCGAAAAGAACCCCGAAACAAAAGAGTTCGTTTTTAACTATCCCTTTTTGAAAAACAAGACCTTCGATATCGATTTGAGCGAATATAAAAACACAAATGAAGTTCCGCTTCTTATGCAATGGGATAAACGCTGGGGCTACAGCGAATATTCAGGCGGTATAATGGGATTAACGGGTTGCGGTCCAACCTGCCTTTCAATGGTTTCCATACACCTTTTAAACGATACTTCCTATACCCCTCGCTACGTTGCGGATTATGCTGTTCAAAACGGATACAGCGTAAACGGAAAGGGAAGTGCTTGGAGCCTTATAAAGGAAGGCGGAGAGGCTTTCGGATTGACCGTAAAAGAACTCCCTCTCGTTGAAAGTATGATAATAAATAA
>JAFVXP010000033.1 GCA_017501055.1 Clostridia bacterium
AAAAAAATACAGCATTAAAACTTTTGAGTGTCTACGTCGACTCTTTGAATCAATAAAGTATAAATCTCCTTGTTTTACAGATAATAGTATCACTATTACTAAAACAAGGAGAAATTTATATATGAAAGCAACAGGAATAGTTCGTAGAATCGACGATTTGGGCAGGGTGGTGATACCCAAAGAAATACGTCGTACTATGCGCATACGTGAGGGCGATCCTCTCGAAATATATACCGAAAACGACGGAAGCGTGGTCTTCCGAAAATATTCGCCCGTTGGCGAATTAAGCCGAGTTTCGGCGGAATATGCCGAAGCGATGAACCGTTCAAGCGGAATCCCGATAGCGATCTGCGACAGAGACAGCGTTATTGCCGTTGCGGGACTTCCTCGCAGGGACTATCTTGAAAAACCGATCTTGAGCGGACTTTCGGGCGTTCTTTCAACACACAGACCCTATTCCGCAGCAGAAAAGAACGGCAACGTAACAGTTACCGAAAACGGCGGTGAAGTAAGCTATCTTTCGCCCATCGTAAGCGAAGGAAGCGTTATCGGTGCGGTTATGTCGCTTAAGCAAAGCGGAAAGGTTTCGGACACCGGCTCCGAAAAAAAGCTTGTCGATACGGGCGCATACTTTATGTCATCGCAAACGGAAATATAGAATTGCCCAACAAAAGAAAGGTTATTGCAACAGTCAGCAATAACCTTTTTTCTTATAAATTGACCAATCCTTCTGCGTTTTTGTGAAGAACCTTTTCAAGTGTTTCTTCGGAAAGACCAAGCTTGTTCAAAAATTCAATAATCTCCGCAGGTCTTGCCCAGGGAGCGTCCGAGCCGAAAAGTATTTTCTCGTGCGGGTGCTTTTCAAAAATCTTTTTGCCTTGCTCAACGGTAATTCCAATGCGTTCACAGCAAAAAGCCGTGTCAAGATAAAGATTCTTTCCGCAAAGCTTCTCAATAACCTCGTCCCAATGGCTTACACCGCCCAAATGCGCCGCAACAAGAATAAGACTTGGGAATTTGTCAAGCACGTTAAGGATAGCATCGGGCGTGGCGTGTATCTTGTTCGGAGAAACGGGGTCGTATCCCGTGTGGATAACCACAGGCAAGCCAATTTCACTTATTGCCGATATGATAGGCTCAAACCTTTCATCGTCAAACTCAATACCCAAATAATCGGGGTGGAGCTTAACACCCTTAATTCCCTTAGATTTAAAGTATAAAAGCTTTTCTTTTGGATTCTCGTTGTCGGGGTGGAGCGAGCAAAAGGGAATAAGCTCTTTCTTGTTTTCGTTAACTTCAAGCGCAAAGTTGTTAACCTTTTCTTCCTGCTTTGCGTTTGTAACGGTATTAAGAACAACAGCTTTGTCAATGCCGTCTTCCTTCATAAGCTTTATAAGCCCGTCTGCCGTTCCGTCAAAAGCAACGGGCAAGCCTGCAGTTGCCTGAAGCGATGCTATTGCCCTTGGAGCCAACGCATCGGGGAAAATATGTGTGTGAAAATCGATTATCATAAAACGTTACCTGCTTTTTGTTTTGTAGTACCAATTATATGCCTTGATTTCTGCAATGTCAATAATGTGGCAAATAATTACCCCAAGAAGTTGTTAGACTTCTTGGGGACCCCGACAAAAAAATGCGTTGGCGAAAAGCCAACGCATTTTATAACTTTAATTAAAGACCGAGCCAGCTGAGCAAGTTGTTGTTTGCAAATGCAGCAACAGTAACGAGCGAGATGGTGGACATGATCTTGATAAGAATATCGAGGGAAGGACCAACGGTATCCTTCAAGGGGTCACCAACGGTGTCACCAACGACAGCCGCATCGTGAGCGGAACCGCCCTTAGCTTCGCCTTCAACGCCGCCGACTTCGATATATTTCTTACCGTTGTCCCAAGCGCCGCCTGCGTTACCGCAGAAGAGAGCAAGCATGATAGCGGAGATGGTTGCGCCGACAAGAACGCCGCCAACGAATTCTGCACCGAATACGAAACCGCAAACAACGGGGAATGCGATACAGAAGATTGCGGGAACACGCATTTCTTTAAGAGCACCCTGAGAGGAGATTTCGATACAGGTCTTGTAGTCGGGGAGTACTTCGCCTTCCATAAGGCCCTTGATTTCTCTGAACTGACGGCGAACTTCTTCAACCATCTTTCTTGCAGCCTTAGCAACAGCGTTGATAAGCATACCGGAGAACATGAAGGGAAGAGCAGCACCGACGATAGCGCCGACGAGAACTGCGGGTTCGATAACGTTAAGAGCGATCTTATCCAAAGCACCTTCGGTGTAGTTAGCGAGCTCGGGAGCAGGCGTGTAAGCGAAGATGTAGGAAGTCATCATGGAAAGGGTTGCAAGTGCAGCAGAGCCGATTGCGAAGCCCTTACCGATAGCAGCGGTGGTGTTACCGACTGCGTCAAGTTCGTCAGTGATTTCACGAACTTCGGGTTCAAGATAAGACATTTCTGCGATACCGCCTGCGTTGTCCGAGATAGGACCGTAAGCGTCAACAGAAACGGTGGTAGCAACGAAGGAAAGCATACCGATTGCAGCAGCAGCAACGCCGTACATACCGGAAAGGAGGTAGGAACCGTAGATTGCAACACCGAGAACTACGCAGGGAAGCATACAAGAGATCATACCAAGAGCAAGACCCTGAGTAATGGTGAGTGCGGAACCTTCGATAGAAGCCTTGGAAAGTTCTTTGGTGGGTTTGTAATCATAGCTGGTGTAGTATTCTGCGATCTTACCGATAACGATACCTGCAAGAATACCGATAGCAGCAGCAACCCAGGGAGAGATCCAGCCGATGTGGAATTCAACGGATTCGAAGACGGAAAGGGTATTGCCGAGGTCGTCGGTAACGGTCTTTCCACCGAACTGTGCGAAGGAGAAGTAGGAGATAACAGCGCCGAATACCATGGTGAGTATTGCGGAAATGTAGGTTGCGCCGTTAAGTTCCTTGTGGGGGTTGTCGGAAAGCTTCTTACGAACGAAGAGAGAAGCGATACCGATGATACAGGAAATAAGACCTGCTGCAGCAAATGCGAGCGGGAAATAGATCATGGACTGAAGAAGTTCAGTGCCGCCGAATACGTGTTTAGCGAAGAGCTCGATAGCAAGGATGGTACCGGAAAGAAGAGCACCGACATAGCTTTCGAGAAGGTCAGAACCGAGACCTGCAACGTCACCGACGTTGTCACCAACGTTGTCAGCGATGGTAGCGGGGTTTCTGGGGTCGTCTTCAGGAATGTGAGCTTCGGTCTTACCAACAAGGTCTGCACCCATGTCAGCAGCTTTGGTGTAGATACCGCCGCCGATACGAGCGAAGATAGCGATGATGGAGCAGCCGAGAGCATAACCCGAAAGAGTCATGGTGAAGCCTGCGCCGAAGTTGAGATTTTCGTTGATCATACCAAGTATGCTCTTGCAAGAGGAAGCCTGTTCGTGAACGAATTCAGCATCGATCTGACCGAGAGCAACACCGAATACGAGGAATACGATAAAAATACCGAGCAATGCACAACCGGAAACGCAAAGACCCATAACCGAACCGCCCTTGAAAGCAACTTTAAGGGTGTTGGAGAGAGATTTGCTGGTACGTGCAGTGTTGGTAACACGAACGTTTGCGTAGGTAGCGATTTTCATACCTACCCAACCTGCGGATCCGCTCATTACTGCACCGAGAACGAACGCAGCGGCGGAAGACCAAGAGATAACGAGAGCGAGCAAGATTGCAACTGCTACAGCAACGATAGCAACGATCTTGTACTCATAAGTAATGAAGGCGTTTGCACCGACACGGATAGCAGCAGCGATTTCCTGCATACGTTCGGTACCTTCTTCGAGTTTCTTGACCGAGAAAAAGTTGAACGCTGCGTATGCAAGACCGCCGAGCGCTGCAACAATGACAAGGCCAAGGACGAGAGTAATGTCCATATTCTGTCCCTTTCGTATAATACGGCAAAAGCCGCTTTTTTAATATGATGCTTTCGGCAAAAGAACGGTAAAAATTTTATTTTTACCAAATCTTTGCCAAACGCTCGCATTTATTATATATGTAATCATTCAATATGTCAATAAAGAATTTTCAACAAAAATAAACAAAATATGTCCGATATTTTACGTGATTGTTTTACAAAATTTACTATAGCCGAAAAAAGTCAAATTAAAATCGTCCCAAAGGGCTATTTTTAGTTATACTGATTGACATTTAAGTTAATGTGTGGTAAAAGTTATATGAACGATAAAAAAGAAGGAGAAAGCTATGACTATACTTCCTCAACCCAAAAAACTCAAAAAAACCTCGGGAGTCGTTGCAACAGCAGGACTTGACATTGTTCTCACCTCGAAATGCGACTACCGTATCCTTAAGGCGGCACAGAAGCTTGCTGCTGAAATGTATGAAGAAACGGGTAACGATCCCGTCATAACCAAGGTTCTTGGTGTTCCTTCTCCTGAAGGCAAGATCGTAATCGATTGCCTTAATAAAAAGACCGAAGGATACAAGCTTTCTGCCCGTCCCGACGGTATTACCATCACCGGCGATTCTCTCGCAGGCGCATTCTACGGTATCCAGACTCTCCGCCAGATGCTTGAGACCTGCGGTGAAGATATCGAATGTTGTGAGATCGAAGATAAACCCGATATGAAGTTCCGTGGTTTTTATCACGATGCTTCCCGTGGACGTGTTCCCACCCTTGAAGGCGTTTATAAGATGATCGATTTCATCGCATACTATAAGCATAACGCTTACCAAATGTATATAGAACATACCTTTGAATTCGATGAATACAAAGGCATCTATAAGGCGTTCGGCTATATGACCGCCGAAGAAATTATGGAGATCGATCAGTATTGTTATGATAACTTTATCGACTTCATTCCTTCGCTTTCCACGTTCGGACATCTTTTCCGTCTCCTCGAAAGCAAGAAGTATAATCACCTCTGCGAGCTTGATACGTATCAAAAGCATAATAACCCTTGGATCAACATTATGCTTCACCATACGATAAACGCAAGCGATCCCGAAGCAGAACAGCTTGCATATTCGCTCATCGACCAATACGTTCCCTTGTTCAGAAGTAAATATTTCAATATCTGCTGTGACGAAACCTTTGACATCTGCCTTGGTAAGAATGCCGGCAAGGATAAGGGTGCGCTCTATCTCGAATTCACTCTCAAGATCATGGAACATCTCCGTTCCCTCGGCAAGACCGTTATGATGTGGGGTGACGTCGTTCTTCACTATCCCGACACTATCGGTCAGTTCCCCGAAGATATCGTTATGCTCAACTGGGACTACGGCAACAATCCTCCCGTTGAAAACATCGAAAAGTTCAATACTTATAAGTTCGGTCAGATCGTTTGCCCCGGCACAAGCTGCTGGAACCATTTCTGCGAACACGTTGATTATGCGGAACAGAATATAATCAAAATGGTCGAAAAGGGCGTTGAACAGAAGATCATGGGTATGCTCAATACCTCTTGGGGCGACTTCGGCGCAATCTGCCCGATGTCCTGCACACTTTACGGCTGCGTTCTCGGTGCTTCCAAGGCTTGGAACTGCAAGACCAAGGCTGCTTGCGAAAAGTTTGACAAGGCTGTTTCCGAGCTCGTTTACGGCGATGCTTCGGGCGAGACTGTCAAGCTTATCCGTGAGTTCGGCTCGGTTCAGGGTGTATTCTCTTGGGGTTCCTTCTGCAGTGCTCACTTCGATAACCGTATCGGCTACGGCGATACTATCGAACCTCTTCCCACCGACAGCACACCTTATATAACCAATGCGGAAAACGCATTCAAGCTTGCTGAAAAATTCCGTCGCTTGCCCGTACAGAGCGAAATTACCAATGACCTCCGTATCGGCGCAGAAGGCCTTGGAATCATCAACCTCCGTTATGCAAGAATCATTGACGGCACCACCACGATCGACGAAGCTTTCGTTGAAAAATGGTGTGAACGCTATGCGGAATCTTGGCTCACCAACGATAAATATGCAGAGCTCGATGCAGTTCTTGCGGTTATGAGAGGCAAAAAGGTTTCCCTTGATTACCTCTTGACAAACACCTGATACAGTGTTTATTTACAGCTCCCGAAAGTCAATTTCGGGGGCTGTCTTTTTACGTTTTTAAAGACACTTTAAGTTAGTTTTAAGAAAGATTGTGTTTTGTGTGAAAAACGCAAAGTGTGTTTTGGCGAAACTTTACAAAAAAGGTTTTTGGCACGAAAAAAATTTGTAAAATCGTTGCAATTATTAAAAAAATATGTTATCATCAACGCAGAATGAAAAAATATTTGAAAGGAAATTTATTATGAAAAAGAGTATCAGCTTCATTCTTTCTGCAATTATGTTGCTCTGTGTTTTCGCTGTTCCGCTCAGCGTTACCGCAGAAGACATTATGACTCCTTATGATGTACCCAAGATTTTGTTCTATACCGAAGACGGCGTAACTCCTCCTTCGGATAAAACCAAGATCAATACCGAAGTTTACATCATCGACGAAGAAGGTGGTCAGTATGAAACCATCCACGTTCCGCTTGAAGCAGATGAAGATGGCAAATATACCACCGTTAACGTAAGAGGTAACTCCACCTCCGCGGCTCACAAAAAGGCATATAACTTCAAGTTCACCTCCAAAATCGACGTTCTTGGTATGGGTAAGAACAAGAAATGGTCCTTGCTTGCAAACGCTTATGAAAAAACCTTGCTTCGTAACAAGACCGTTCTTGACGTAGCTCCTCAGATCGGCGTTCCCTATACTCCCGACTATAAAGTAGTTGACGTTTATATGAACGACGTTCTTCTCGGCTCCTACCTCCTCGTTGACTCTGTTGAAGTCGGCTCTACCCGTGTTGATATCGATGTTGATAACAACGAATATCTCCTCGAGCTCGACTATAACACTCCCGACGAAGATTGCTACTATTTCTATTCCGGCGTCTACAACGTTAAGTTCGCTATCAACGAACCTGAAATTGAAGACCTTACCGAAGATCAGAAGACCTATGTTGAAGATCTTCTCACCAAAGCCGAACAGGCGCTCCAGACCGGCAGAATCTCCGAAATCGAAAAGTATTTCGACCTCGATTCTATGTCGAGCTTCTATCTCGTCCTCGAATTCTTCAAAAACGTTGACGTAAACACCAGCTCCACCCGTTTCCACATTAAGGGCGGTAAGATCTACGGCGGTCCTGTTTGGGACTTCGACCTTTCTTCCGGTAACTATCGCGAAGACTACTATACCTCGTTGTACGATTCCAACGGTAATTCCTATAAGGGTCTTTGGGCTACCACCATGCCTTGGTTCGGTGCACTCACCAACGTTTCCAGCTTCCAGAATACTGTTGAAGAAAAATTCCTTGAATATCAGGATATTTTCGTAAACCTCTATGCTGATAATATCAACGGTCAGAACCACATCGATGAAACTATCGATACCTACGGCGAATCCTACGCTCGTAACTATAACGAAGCAGGCTGGAAATTCGCTATTGAAACCGACGGTTTCGTTCTCGAACGTACTCCTCTTCCCACATACGAAGCAAACGTTGAATATTACAGAGAATGGCTTAAGAACCGTAACGAATGGTTGCTTGAAGAATGGGGTCTTGATAACACCACCGTTACTATGAACTCCAATTCCACCTTCGTTCAGGACGGCTATCTCATCAAGGGCGCAGAAGCAGGCATGAAGGTTTCCTCGCTTTTGGCAAACTTCTCTTCCGGAACTTCTCTTATGAAGGACGGCGTTGCACTTGCAACCACCGCAAACATTCCCAACGGTGCAGTTATCACAAAGGGCGGTGCGTCCTATGCGGTAATCGTTAAGGGTGACGTTGACGGTAACGGCGAACTCGCAACTAACGACTATATTATGGTTAAGCGTGCTTGTATGGATAACCTCGCTCTCGACGGCATTGACAATTTGGCAGCAGACGTAGATGACGACGAAGAATTCGGCTTGTTCGACTACTTGCTTCTCAAACGTCACGTTATGGGAACCTACGACATATACGGAGACTAACAGCACACAAAGGATTAATTGGATATAATGAAAAAATTTCTTGTTTGGATATTATTGATCAGCATGCTTGCTCTTGTAGCATGCGGAGGTGATGACGAAAACAGTATGCCGGTGGTTGATCCTAACGCACGCGGCGATATGTTCGTTCATTACATCGACGTTGGACAGGGAGATGCAATCTTTATTGAATTCCCTAACAAAGCAACTATGTTGATCGATGCAGGTGATACTGCTCACGCAGACAAAGTCACCTCTTATATCAGCAATTTGGGTTATGATACTCTCGATTACGTTATCGCAACCCATCCTCATGCCGGTCATATCGGCGGCTTGAAGGCTGTTTTTGAAAAGTTCACGGTAAAAAGAATTTATATGACCAATAAGTCTACCGAGGAACAGGAATATATCGATCTTCTCGGCGCTATCGAAAATGAAGGTCTTAAAAAATTGCCCGCTGTTGCAGGTAATACCATCAAAGATATCGCTGATGACGTAACGGGTATGTTCCTTGCTCACAGAACACTTTCTGCTGATCTGCACGATAGCTGTGCTGTATTCAAGCTCACCTACGGAAACCGCACCTTCCTCTTTATGAGCGATGCAGGCTTTAAGGAAGAAGAAAGCATTGCTTGGGAGTATAAGTGCGACGTTATCAAGGTTGCCGCTCACGGTGCAGCAACCGCTTCGGGCGAAGAGTTCCTTAAGAACGCAAATGCAAGTATAGCGGTAATTTCCTGCAGTAAGGATAACGCTCCCGCAAAAGAAACTCTCCAAAATCTTGATAAAGCAGGAATCAAACAGATTCTCCGTACCGACGAAAAGGGTGACATCACCATTAAGACCAACGGTGACGCTCTTGAGATTACAAAAGGTAAATAAGTAACAATAAAAAAGCCGAGTGATGTAAAAATCACTCGGTTTTTTGTTGTTGGTTCGTAATATGAAATTGGTTCTGAGTTAATTATATTATAAATTTGCGACTTCGGCGCCCCTGTGCAGAACACCCCACAAAACAAGTTTTGCGGGGACCCCGGACGGGGAGCTGGCAAAACCGTAGGTTTTGACTGAAGGGTTGTAGGACGCAAAGCGTCCGTAGTCATTAGTCAATATCAATACAATCCCGTTCCAAGGCATTCAAAAACGCTGTTGCGGTATAAATTTCATATCCGCCGATTATGTCTGCGTTTTCAACCTCAATTACTTTGTCCATAAACGCTGTATAGACGAATTTCGGTGTTGGGTTGATAATAAGTACCTTTTTACCTTCTGCCTCGTATCCGAAATTAAAATTGATTTGCGAACGTTTAAGCTCAACTCTTAAGAATTTAACTATCTTAAGAAAAGCACCGCAACCGCCGGGAAAGATGAATAACGGCATATACTTTTTCGGACAGCCGATAAGCTTGCAGGAAAAACGCCTATCCCCGATATAAACGGAAAAGCTTTCTCCCTTATAAATGCCTGTTGCAGAACGGTAACGGAAATTGATTTTTGACAGAGTGTAATTTCTTTCCTCACATATCTTATACAGCCTT
>JAFVXP010000034.1 GCA_017501055.1 Clostridia bacterium
ATGGAACATAGACAAAAGAAACAACTAATTGAGATTCTTCGCTTCATATTCATTCCTTTCAGAATGACAGGTTGGAGATTTGTTTTCCGTTCAGAATGACAGAACGGACAGTCGAGGACGCCTGTCCCTACAGTAGGGTAAAATAGAACCAATACAAACAACAAATATTTATGTATCACGGGGATAACGCAGAAATCAAAAACCAACCAAGACCGTGACAATAAAAAAATCACGGGAACGGCGCGGGAATTTGAAATATGCCTACACCGTGAAGATAGAAAACCGTGAAAATAAAAAAGGTATTGCAATAAGCGCAATACTGTGTTAACATAATGTTAGAACAACACAAAAAGGAGAGGAAAATTATGAAAAACACAAAGAAAACCGCACTTTTCAACATCATTCTGGCATTCTTGTTGGTCGCAAGCCTTGCATTGTCCGTTGCAGGCTGTGACAAGAACACGAACGACACGTCAAAGGACGTATCGAACACTGTATCGAATACCGTTTCTAATGATTCCTCTCTTGAAAGCTCCGACGATGTTTCTTCGGAATCGAGCGATTCGGGCAACAGCGGAGTTGTTTTGACAGCTGAAGAGCATTATAACCTCGCAAAAGAGCTTATTAATGAAGAAAAATACGAAGAAGCTTATAATCATTTGACCGAATGTAAGGATTATAAGGACACAAACGAGATACTCAAAAAGTTCGTTTTGAAGTATCAAGACGTATCTATTTATAATAAAAATGAAAAATTTATCGGACGATATGAATATAAATACGACAAAAACGGAAACCTTGTATCCGAGATCCGTTACGAAAACGAAAAGACTGATTCGAGTGAAAACGATAGATATGCCTATAAGGTCGAATATGCCTATGATGATGCCGGAAACAAAACTTTGGTAAAGATATTTGCGGCAGACAAAACGGTTTCGTCGCAACAAGAGTACACTTACGACAAACACGGTAACGTTCTTGTTGAAATCACTTATGATGAATACGGAAACAAATATCAAGAAGAGAATAAATATACATACGATAAGACCGGCGAGAAGATTGTATGTGTTGAAGTTTATGGAGACGGTATATTGATAAGTAAAGACACGTATGACGAAACCGGCGAAAAGCATTTGAGCAATGAAACATATTCTGACGGCAAGCTTATGAGCAGATGGGTTCGCACGTATAGCGATGACGGAAAAACCTCGACTTATGCCAGCTATGATGGCGAGGGAGACTTTATTACAACAGGCCAAAGTGTATATGACGAGTATGGCAACGCAACGTCAGATATTTATTGTGAAACAGACGGATTTATCCATTCTTTTTCGTATGAATATACCTATGATGAAAAGGGAAATAAGCTAATCCAAAAAGATTACTACGACGGTGAGCTTACCTATATATACGAGTATGACGAAAATGGCAATAGGGTTGCCGTGATCGAATATAACTTTGAAGAAAACGCAAAATCAAGAACCGAATACAATAAGTTTGGCGAGCAAATGCAACATATCAAATATGATAAAGACGGTAATATCGTATCTACGCAGAAAGACAGTTATGACGAATACAGAAATTTGATTACAAGCGGTGTTTACGACAAAGACGGAAAAGTTATAGATGAAAACCGTTTTGTAAACGAAAACGTCTGTGTTCTCTATTTCCCCGACGGGATTGAAGAATAAAACATAACAATAAAAACGGACTCAACCGAGTCCGTTTTTATATAAAAAATTTTGAAAAGAGAGCACGAGAGAAAAACTTTTTTAAAAGTTTTTCTCTCGTTGTGTTTTTTCAGCGTATTTGTCCCGTACCCTTGACAAGATATTTATAAGTCGTCATTTCGGGAAGACCCATAGGTCCACGTGCGTGCATTTTCTGGGTCGAGATGCCGATCTCTGCGCCGAAACCGAACTCCTCGCCGTCGGTGAAACGGGTCGAAGCATTAACGTAAACGGCGGCGGCATCGATATTATCGGTGAAATACTTTGCGTTTGCCTCGTTTTTCGTTATGATAGCCTCGCTGTGTCCCGTGCCGTGACGGTTGATGTGCTCAACAGCTTCTTCAAGGCTTGAAACGACCTTGATTGCAAGGATATAATCGTTGTATTCCGTGAAAAAGTCCTCGTCGGTGGCTTTTTTAACGTCTTTGAGGATATTGCAGGTCTTTTCGCAGCCACGGATCTCCACGTTGTCAAGACGTTCCTTAACAAGCGGAAGAAGCTCTTTTGCCACGCTTTCGTGCACGATAAGCGATTCCGCCGCATTGCAAACAGAGGGACGGGAGCGTTTTGCGTTGTCGATTACGTTGATTGCGATCTCGGGGTCGGCTTCGGAATCGAAATAGATATGGCAGTTGCCTGCGCCCGTTTCGATAACGGGAACCGTTGCGTTCTCTACGACCGAGCGTATGAGAGATTTGCCCCCACGGGGGATTAGAAGGTCGATACCGCCCTTCAAGGTCATCAATTTGGTTGCCGTTTCACGGGAAGTGTCTTTTACAACCTGTATTGCGTCTTTGGGAAGTCCGATAGTTTCAAGCGCATCGGAAAGAACCTTTCCGACGGCGATATTAGAATCTATTGCTTCCTTGCCGCCTCGGAGAATTACGGCGTTGCCCGATTTAATGCAGAGTGCCGCCGCATCGGCTGTGACGTTGGGACGTGCCTCGTAGATTATTGCAATAACGCCGAAGGGAACACGGACCTTTTCTATGGTAAGTCCGTTGGGACGGGTCCAGCTTTCGCTTTTTTCAAGCGGGTCGGGGAGAGCAATGACTTTTTTGACGGAATTGGATATTGCAACGATACGTTCCTTGGTAAGCGTAAGTCTGTCAAGCATCGCAAGGGTCATATTATTTTCTTTTGCACGTGCAATATCGGAATCATTCGCCTTTATAATTTCGTCGGCACGTTCAACCAATGCGTCTGCCATAGCCGAAAGGGCTTTGTTTCTTGTTTCTGCGTCGGTCGAGCCGAGCAAACGGGAAGCCTTTTTTGCGTTTTCACTCATCAAATTAAGCATAATTATTTCACTCCAAAATACGTACCGACAAAATCACCGTCGAACACGTCATAAAGAATTTCGGGGTCGGCACCGTTGACGATTATCATAGGTATTCCACGCTCGGTGGTGTATTTTGCACTCTCGAGCTTTGCGGTCATACCGCCCGTACCTCTTGCCGTGCCTGCGCCCTTGCCGAAGGAATATATATCGTCGCTCACAACGGGGACGTATTCAATAAACTTTGCATCGGGGTTCTGACGGGGGTCGGAATCGTAAAGACCGTCAACGTCGGAAACGTTGATGCAAAGATCGGCATTACAAAGAGCAGAAACCGTTGCGGCGAGCGTATCGTTACTACCTATTTTGATCTGCTCGTTGGAGATGGTATCGTTTTCGTTAACGATGGGGATTATACCCTGACCGAGAAGAAGCTCGATAGTTGTGCTTGCATGGTCACGAAGCTCTTTATTGTCAATAACGCTTCTTGTAAGAAGAATCTGCGCTATCGTTGCGCCGAAATCGGAAAATCTGCGGGCATACATATCGATAAGCTGACATTGACCGACAGCGGCGGCAGCCTGCTTTTGCTCGGTCGTTAAGGTATCACGGCGGAAGCCTGTCTTTGCAAGACCGCAGCTTACCGCACCCGAGGAAACGAGGATTATCTCCTTACCGCTGTTATGGATATCCGCAAGGCAGGAAACAAGCTTTTCAACCTTGCGAATGTTGATATAACCCGAGGAATGCGTCAAGGTTGAAGTACCAACCTTGATGACCACTCTTTTAATTTTGTCTGTAGATATTTTCATAATTTCACCTATATAACACTTGAATACAATAAAGTATTATAATATAATGTAATCGAATAATCAAGATTTTAAAGGTATTTATATGAAAAAAAGATTGATCTTAGCCTCTTCTTCACCAAGAAGGAAAGAGCTTTTAAGTGATGCAGGCTTTGTTTTTGAAATCATAACGTCAAACGCCGACGAGGTGGCAATTGCAGGCTCGCCCGAAACGACGGTTCTTATGAACGCACGCTTGAAGGCAAAAGAGGTTTTCGACCGCAACAGCGATGCAATAGTGCTCGGTGCAGATACGGTCGTCTGCCTTGACGGCAGGATCCTTGGCAAGCCGAAGGATATGAACGATGCAAGAAATATGATAAAAAGTCTGTCGGGCAGTGTTCACGAGGTTTTGACGGGGTATTCGATTATTGACGAAAACGGCGAGGAAAGCGGTGTTACCGTGACGAAGGTGTGTTTCCGAGCCATAACCGATGCCGAGATCGAAGAATATATCCAAACCGACGAGCCGTACGATAAAGCAGGCGGTTACGGCATACAAGACCGTGCCGGTGCGTTTGTTGAATACATCGACGGTGATTTGAATAACGTAATCGGCTTGCCCGTTTGTGATATAAAGCCGGTTTTGGAGAAAAAGGTGTGAAAAAGAGCAAGAACAAAAGATTTGTTTTTTATAAGTAAGTGTTTTTTGTTGTTTGTGGGAATTTGACTATTGTAGGGACAGGCGTCCTCGACTGTCCGCAACATAAAATTTTGTTGTTTCAAATGTCTATGAAAATATAATATGATTTTATAAACAACATCAACAATAACGTTTTCCATAATTTCAACGTAACGGACAGTCGAGGACGATAAGTCCCTACAAAGAAACCAATATAAACAACAAAGCCAAAAGAAACAACTAATTGAGATTCTTCACTACAACTTCGTTTCCGTTCAGAATGACAGCTGTGTTTTTTCCTACGTTTAGTATAACCTGTCATTCCGAGCAAACAAGTCAGTATAATCTGTCATTCCGAGCTTGCGAGGAATCTCACATAGTATAACGAGAAAGTTAATTGTCCATAGACAAAAGAAACAACTTTCTTGAGATTCTTCACTCCAACACACCACACAACAAAAAGAACCTCAATTACGAGGTTCTTTTCTTATGTACTTATTTCTTTTCAAGAAGGTCTTTGATTTCGCCGAGAACTGCAAGAGTCTTTTCTTCAACGGAAGGTTCTGCAGGTGCGGTTTCTTCTTCAACGACTTCTTCTGCTTTCTTAAGGTTTTCAAGCTTGTTACGCATAC
>JAFVXP010000035.1 GCA_017501055.1 Clostridia bacterium
AGCATTTTGCTTTTGATAAGCATAAGCTCCGATGCCATAACGACAAACTCGCTTGTGACCTCCATATCCATTTCACGCATTGCGTCGAGATAGGCAATATATTGGTCGCATATCTCGGAGATCGGGATATCGAAAATATCTATTTTATGTTTTGAAATCAAGGCAAGCAATAGATCGAGAGGTCCCTCGTATTGCTCTATCTTAAGATTTATAGTTTCCATAAAACTCCGATTTATCCGAACATCGGTCCGAATATATTAATTGCAATTTCGAAAAAGAACTCGGTCATGGCGTTATTAAGCCAATCGAGAGGAAAAAACACGATATTGTTTATCATACTTAACGGATAGGGCAGCCAAGAGCTGATAATTAACACAAGGAAGATATATCTTGTGTAATATCTGATCTTTGAATACTGTGCCGCAAGCTTGTTGGGGAGAATACACATCAAGACGTTCGAGCCGTCAAGCGGTGGTATTGGAATGAGATTGAACAATCCCAAACCGATATTAAACGCTATTGAATATTGCAATATGAGCAATATAACTTCAACGGTTATGCTGTATGAGTCCGATATTTCCATTGTCATAAAGACATAGAATGCCAAAACGTACAGCAAGGTTGAAACAAATGCAAGAATGAAGTTTGACACAGGCCCTGCAAGCGAGCACAATGCAAAATCACGCTTGGGCTTTTTAAAGCTTCTCGTATTGACGGGAACGGGCTTTGCCCAACCGTATCCGACAAGCAAAAGCATCAGGCTTCCGTAAAGATCGAGATGATCCAACGGGTTTAGCGAAAGTCTGCCGTCGGCCTTTGCCGTGCTGTCACCCAATTTATAGGCAACGTATCCGTGAGCCCATTCATGGAACGTGAGCGACGGAAGGAGAGCTATTATCGCAACGAGGAGATGCAATATCTTCTCGCTTAAATCGCCTTCGCCCATCAAAACTCTGAAAAGCATTTGTTTCCTCCTTGTTTAGTAGAAAAGTCTATCGTTTATTATTTAATCTTTATCATGGATTTTTCCCACATTTCGGGAGCTTCATAACCCATCATTGTAACAACGGTCGCCGCAACGTTTGCAAGACCGAATTCGCCTTCCTCGAAGGTGTATTTATCTGCATAGAAGTTATCGTAGATATAGCAGGGAACGGGGTTGAGAGTATGGCTGGTTTTTGCCTTCTTTGAACCGTCGGAATTGAGCTTTGCTTTGCCCGTCTTCTTATCGATCTCATACATTTCGTCTGCGTTACCGTGGTCTGCGGTGATTATTGCAACACCGTTGACCTCGTCAACAGCCTTGAGGATTCTTGCAAGGCAAACGTCAAGCGCTTCGACAGAGATCTTTGCGGCGATGAACGAGCCTGTATGACCAACCATATCGCCATTGGGGAAGTTTACACGAAGAAGTCCAAATCCGCCGTTCTTTATCTTTTCGATGAGCACGTCGGTAATTTCCGCACACTTCATCCAAGGTCTTTGCTCAAAAGGAACAACGTCGGAGGGAATTTCGATATATTCTTCGAGAGTTTCGGAGAATTTACCGCTTCTGTTGCCGTTCCAGAAATAGGTTACGTGGCCGTATTTCTGGGTTTCGCTTATTGCAAGCTGGCTTACACCCTTGTTTACAAGGAATTCGCTCATAGTGTTGCTTATTTCGGGGGGAGAAACGAGGTATCTGGAAGGAATATGAGCGTCTCCGTCATATTCAAGCATATCTGCATAAACAACGTTGGGAACACGGACTCTGTCAAATTTATCAAAGTCTGCGCCTGCTTCAAAGGTCTTGCTTATCTCAATTGCACGGTCGCCGCGGAAGTTGAAGAATACAACGCTGTCGCCGTCTTCAACGGTACCGACAGGCTTGCCGTCACGAGCGATAACAAAGGGAGGAAGGTCCTGGTCGATCGCGCCGGTCTCCTTACGGTAGGTCTCAACAGCTTCCTGTGCGGATGCAAACTGTCTGCCCTCGCCGAGAACGTGGGTCTGCCAGCCCTTTTCGACCATAGCCCAGTTTGCTTCGTAACGGTCCATGGTTATAACCATTCTTCCGCCGCCCGATGCGATGCAAACGTCGAAATTATCGTCACGGAGCGAAGAAAGGAATTCTTCAAAGGGACAAACGTATTCAAGTGCGCTGGTCTCGCCAACGTCTCTGCCGTCGAGAAGGATATGGATTCTAACCTTTTTAAGTCCTTCTTCCTTAGCACGGATAATCATAGCCTTGAGATGGTCTATATGCGAATGTACGTTACCGTCGGAGAAGAGTCCGAGGAAATGGAGTGTACCGTTCTTTGCGTTTTCAACGATATTCTTCCAAGAATCGCTTTCGAACATTCTGCCCGATTCGATAGCTTCGGAAACGAGCTTTGCGCCCTGTGCAAATACCTGACCTGCGCCGAGAGCGTTATGGCCTACTTCAGAGTTACCCATATCGTCATCGGAAGGAAGACCGACAGCGGTGCCGTGAGCCTTAAGGCTGAAGCAATGATATTTTTCGGCAAGCATATCAAGAGTGGGAGTATCTGCCGCTTTAACAGCATTGCCTTCCTCACGGTTGCATATACCTATACCGTCCATTACGATAGTGATTACGGGACGTTTTTCGCCCCCGAAAATTCCGTTTGACATAGATCAATTCCCTTTCGGTTATAAAAATATATTTTAACAGTATAATTATACCGCAATTCCTCTGTATTTTCAAGAGATTTTACCAATTAATTTATCGTTTTTTGTTTGACATACGGTAAAAGAAATGTTATAATATCGTGAATTATTATGTTTCATCACGAGGTAACGTATATGACAAGACGTGAATCACGAGCAGCAGCCATCGCTTTGCTTTTTGAACGCAGTTTCGATTACGACCGCACGCCCGAGGAAATAATAGAATCGGCAACGGAAGAAAGAGAAGAAAAAATAAGCTCGTTTGCAAAGGAGCTTTTTCTGCGTGCCGACGAAAATCTCGGCGATATAAACGAAAAGCTTGAGCGTTGCTTGGATAATTGGCGTATCGACCGTGTTGACAGAGTTACTCTGACAGTACTTCGTATTGCGGCTTGCGAAATTGACTATTTCCCCGAAATACCTGTTGAGATAAGCGTTAACGAGGCTCTCGAGCTTGCAAGATATTTCGGCGAAGAAGAGTCTGTCGGGTTCATCAACGGTGTTCTCGGTAAATATGCAAAGGGTGTTGTAAAGCCCAACGCAAAGGCAAGACCGCTTTCCGCAGAGATCGAAGACGAAACCGAAAGTGAAGGCAATAACGAATGAGCGAGCTTAACGCACGTGCTCTTACGGTTGAACAGTTAAACACATATATCAAGGATTTCCTAAGTGCCTCTCCCCTGCTTTCCAACGTGACGGTTAAGGGAGAGCTTTCCAACGTCCGTGTTTACGGCGGTTCGGGACATATATATTTCACCCTCAAGGACGAAAATTCCGCCATTGCAGGAACTATGTTCGGCGGTGCAGGCAAGCTTAAATTCAAGCCCGAAAACGGTATGAAGGTGATATGCTCGGGACGTGTTGCGGTATTCGTTCGTGACGGGCAATACCGTCTTTATGCCGATGCAATCGAGCCGGACGGAATAGGTTCGCTTTATATTGCTTTTGAGCAATTAAAGGCAAAGCTTTCCGCAGACGGTCTTTTTGCTCCCGAGCACAAGAAAAGGATTCCGAAGATACCCTTCTCTATCGGCATTATCACAGCTCCCGGCGGTGCGGCTGTACGTGATATGATAAACGTAACACGCAGGCGTTTCCCTGCGGCGAAATTATATCTCTATCCTTCCCTCGTTCAGGGCCCTTCCGCCCCTGCACAGCTTATAAACGCCGTTAAAACGCTTGATAACAGCGGTATTTGCGACGTTATAATAATCGGGCGCGGCGGCGGTTCTGCGGAAGACCTTTGGTGCTTTAACGACGAAGGACTTGCAAGAACGGTTTTCGATTGCAAAACTCCCATAATTTCCGCTGTCGGACACGAAACCGATTTTACTATATGCGATTTTGTTGCCGACCTCCGTGCTCCGACACCGAGTGCGGCGGCAGAGCTTGCAGTCCCCGATGTGCGTGAGCTTAAAAAGCAGTTCGGCAACGTGCAAAAGAGGATAGACCAAAATCTTATCGCAAAAACGACTTTCCTCCGTCAAAGGCTTTTAACTCTCTCCCAACGTCCCGTGCTTCAAAGTCCCAAAGGATATTTTGACGAAAGACGTATGGTTCTTGCAAGAGAAGAAGAAAGGCTTTATTCTGCGTTTACAACGAGGATAGAGCGTGAAAAGATGAAATTATTTGCACAAAACGAAAAATTAAAGAGCCTTAACCCCCTTTCCGTGCTCGGACGCGGTTTTTCGGTTGCCTTCGGTGGTGACGGAAAGGCAATCAGGAGTGTTTCAGAGCTTCCCGCGGGAACCGAATTCGAGCTTATGCTCGCCGACGGCAAGACAAAGGCTGTTTCCAAATAAAAACAAAGAAAAGGCATTTTTATGGCATCTATAATCAGAGCAATAACAAAGGACGGCTCGGCAAGAGCTATTATAATCGATGCACGTGACATTGTCGAGCGTGCAAGGCAGATACACAACACTACCCCCACCACTACAGCCGCTTTGGGAAGAACTCTTATCGCAGCCTCGCTTGCAGGTTCTATGCTTGGCGAGGAGCAGGACGTTATAACCGTTCGTTTTGTCGGCAACGGTGTCGGCGGAACTATTATCGCAACGAGCGACTGGTGCGGAAACGTTCGCGGTCTTATCGGCAATCCGCAAGCCGACCTTCCCCTTCGCTCCGACGGAAAGCTTGACGTTGGCGGTTGTGTAGGTCAGGGCGAGCTTTATATTCTACGTGACACCGGCGGAAGCGAGCCTTACGTTGGCGTTTCGAAGATCCAGACGGGCGAAATCGGCGACGATATTGCTTATTACTACGCAACGAGCGAGCAGGTTCCCACGGTGTGTGCGCTTGGAGTTCTTATAGACCGTGACTATACCGTAAAGGAAGCAGGCGGTGCTTTGGTTCAGCTTCTTCCCTTTGCGGACGAAGAGGTTGCAGAAAAGCTTGAAGAAAACGCAAGAAAGATGCGTCCTGTTACCGAAATACTTTCGGAAGGCACGCTTGAAGACGTTTTGAATGCCGTTTTCGACGGTATCGAATACGACCTTTTTGACAAGATAGAATGCTCTTACAAATGCGTTTGCAGTCGTGAAAAGACCGACAAAGCGCTCATCTCTCTTGGCGAAAAAGAGATTACGGAAATGATTGAATCGGAAGACGAAACGGTTATGACCTGCGGTTTTTGCGATTCTGTATATAAATATTCCAAGAGCGACCTTAAAAATATTTTGAAAAAGGCGAAAGCAAATGAACAATAAAAAGACCGCACTTGTAACGGGCGGTGCAAAGGGTATTGGAGAGGCGATCTGCCGTGCGCTGTCACGTGACGGATTCTATCTTTTGATACATTGTAACAGCAGTATTGAAGAAGCAAAAATGCTTTGCGAAGAGCTTGGCAATGCAGAAATTATAAGAGCAGACCTTACAAGTCCCGAAGCTGTTGATATTATCACAAACGGCAGAAGCGCACCCGACGTTATAATCAACAACGCAGGAATACCGCTTGTTTCGCTTTTTGACGAGCCGAAGGACGATATACTTCGCAAGATGTACGAAATCAATCTTTTTGCGCCGATGAATATCGCAAGAAGGTTTCTGCCCGAGATGATAAGACGCAAAAGCGGTGTTATTATCAACATTTCCTCAATATTCGGTCAGGTCGGCGGTTCTTGCGAGGTTGATTATTCAACGGCAAAGGCAGGGCTTATAGGCTTTACAAAGGCACTTGCAAAAGAGGTTGGACCTTCGGGAATACGTGTTAATTGCGTTTGTCCCGGTATTATAGATACCGATATGAACGGAAATCTCGATTTTGACGATATTGAAGCCATCTGTGACGAGATTCCGCTTTCCCGTATGGGAGAAGCAGACGAGGTTGCGGAATGTGTTTCCTTCCTTGTTTCCGACAAGGCAAAATATATTACGGGCTCGGTATTTGACGTGAACGGAGGTTGGAACGGATAATGGAACGTATTGCAGAATTTTTCAAGGTTTCGGAAAAGCAATTTAACAGAGCCGAATATGAAAATATTATCCTTCCCAAGCGTGCAACGGCAGGATCAGCAGGATATGATTTTTATGCACCCTACGATTTCACTCTTGAGCCGAATGAAGAAATTATTATCGACACGGGCATTCGTGCGAAGATAAACGACGGTTGGGTGCTTGTAATACTTCCCCGTTCGGGCTCGGGATTCAAATACGGCGTACGTCTTGCCAACACGGCTGGTGTTATCGATGCCGACTATTTCAATGCCGACAACGAGGGTCATATCAAAATCAAGCTCGTCGGCGGAACAAAGACCTATTCCGTAAAAGCAGGCGACGCTTTCGCACAGGGAATATTCCTTCCCTTCGGAATAACTGTTGACGATAATTGCAACGAATTACGCACGGGCGGATTCGGTTCTACTGATAAAAAATAAAAGAGGTATATTTATGATAACGACAAAGCAGAGAGCGTATCTTCGCTCGCTTGCAAACTCTATTGAGCCCACAACACAGATGGGTAAACTCGGTATTGGTGACACCTTCCTAAAGACCGTTTCCGATGCGCTTGAAGCGCACGAATTGATAAAGCTTTCGGTTCTTGAGACCTGCCCTCAAACACCCAAAGAGGTTATGGTTTCGCTTTGCGAGGCATTGAATTGCGAGCCTGTTCAGGTTATCGGCAGAAAGGTTGTAATCTACCGCCGTTCGAGCAAGCAGGAAAACCAAAAGATAGTTCTCCCCAGAAAGTAAAGAATCACCCCGCAAAACACACGGTTTTGCGGGGACCCCAAAAAAAGGTTGTTGGAAATCCAACAACCTTTTAATTATGCGTTTTAATATGTTTTATTTATGCGTTTTTATATGCTTTGTTGATCTGCGAGAAGAAAACGATCATTGCGATGAATGCCGCAAGGATAAGAGCATACCAGATGAAACCTGCAAATGCAAGAACGAACGGAGCAGCAAGTATTGCATCGAAAATTACAAGACCGATACTCTTTCTAAAGAATGCAAGAAGTGCAATTAAGGAAATGATTATTGCGAATACGTAAGCGATAATTTTTACCGTGTTTAATATCTCCAACGCTTCTTCCATTGAATCAAGCGAATCAAAATCAAACTTTGCTTCGACTTCTTCATCAAGGTCTATATCCGCTACTTCTTCTGCTTGCTTTACAGCCGCAGTAAAATTTGAAAGAGTAGGCTTTTCGGCTACATCTTCAATCAAATCAATGAACTTATCAATGGCTTTATAGTCACTGCGGTCAATAACGTCTTCGATTTCGTCAAGAGTTTCTCTTGCTTCGTCAAAAAGATCTGAGTCTACCTTAAAATCGTCTTCCATTTGCTCAAGTTCAGAATCGTCCATAACTAACGTAACCAAAGGAAGATCGTAAAAAGCCGTATTGCTTGCAACTATAACGCTTACAAAAACAAGTACAACCGCAACCGCAAAAGAAATTAACGAAAATTTCGCCGCATTCTTAACAGATTGGCTTGCTTCTTTTGCAAGAAATTCCTTTTTCTTAAGACCTCTTGCCTTTGCGGAAAGCTGCATTACAGGGGGTTGCTCCTGAGCTTGCATTTGATTGCCGCAGGACGGGCATACGGTTGTCTCTTCGGGTAGATTTGTACCGCATTTTGGACAGAACATAACATTTCTCCTTAATTTTAGTATGTTAGCATACGCTTGTGATATTACTATACCACATTTATAAACGTTTTTCAATAAAAAGTTCACATTTACGCAAAAAAAGGTTGTTGGAAATTCAACAACCTTTTTTATTGGGATGATTTATTGAGGTGATATTTTATTCTCCCAAGAAGCCTTCGAGAATCTTTTCTTCGGCTTCTTCTTCGGTAAGACCAAGCGTCATAAGCTTTATAAGCTGGTCGCCTGCAATTCTTCCGATTGCCGCCTCGTGAACGAGGTTTGCATGGGTATGCTCTGCCGCAACAGCGGGAATAGAGCTTATTTTTGCGTTATCCATCAAAATCGAATCGCAACGAACGTGACCGAAGCATTCCGCTCTGCCCGTTATGCAGGGACGGAAGATCTGCTTTGAATCGTTCTGTGCAACCGAACGGGAGATTATTCTGCCGTTTGCGTTTTCGCCGTCGAGAATAAGGTCCATATCCGATTCTGCAATCTGGTCGCCGTGTGTTAAAAGCTTTTCGGTAACAACGGCGTTGCCGTCCTTTGCAACGACAATTTTCGTTTTGCGGTAGGTTGAGTCGATACCCTTTATTTGCGTGGTATCCATCTGCACTGTTGAGCCTTCGCCGATATACACGACAGTTTCGGGGTTCATAATTTTACCGCCCTTGCCGTCGCCGTCGCCATAGTGACGTTCGGCATAGCGGACTATCGAATTTTTGCCGATATAGAAGGTATGAACACCGTCGTGACGGGATTCTCCGTCGCCGCAGTTGTGTATACCGCAGCCTGCCATTATCGTAACGTCGCAATCGTCACCGATGAAGAAATCGTTATAAACGGTTTCCTGATAATCGGTTTCGGTTATAATAACGGGGATATGGACGGTTTCGCCCTTCGTTCCGCTTTTTATATTGATATTAATGCCTTCTTTATCGGTTTTTGATTCAATACGAACGTTGTCCGTAGAAAATCTGCTTTCCGAACCGCCGTTTTTGCGGATATTATATGCTCCGTTGGGGATAGAATCCATAAGAGCAACTTCTTTTAACAGAGTAAAATCGAGTTTATCCATTGTTTAATTGCCCTTTCTCATATATTCACAGCCGATACCGTTGCCGATAAGCTTGGGGAAAAGCTCGTCCTTCGGTCCACGTTCGGCAATCTTACCGCCCGAAACAACCGCAATCTCGTCTGCGAGCGAGATTATACGTTCCTGGTGGGAGATGACGATTATCGTGGATTTTGAGGTATTATGAAGCTCACGGAAGGTTTCTGTGAGCTTTGCGAAAGACCAAAGGTCTATACCTGCTTCGGGCTCGTCAAAAATCATAAGTCCGCTTCCGCGTGCAAGAATCGTTGCAATCTCGATTCTCTTAACCTCACCGCCGGACAGAGACGTATCAACTTCTCTGTCAACATAGTCTGCCGCACAAAGGCCGACCTTGTTAAGATAGTTACAGCAATCGATTCTCGAAAGCTTTCTTCCGCCCGATGCCAAGGAAAGAAGGTCGCCGACCTTCATACCCGTAAAGCGGGGAGGGTGCTGGAAACCGTAGCTTATGCCGAGATTTGCCCTGTCGGTTATCGACATATCGGTTATATCGGTTCCGTTCCAGAAGATCTTACCGCCCGTCGGCTGAACTATACCCGAAACGGCTTTTGCAAGAGTAGTTTTACCGCCGCCGTTGGGGCCGGTAAGCACCAAAAAAGTGCCGTCTTCGACAGTAAGGTCGATGTTTTTAAGTATATCGATTCGTTCTGCGCCGTCATCGGCAGAGAAACATAGTCCTTTTATTTCAAGCATCATTCTGCTCCTTTTTATGTTATCCTTTATATTTTATCATATAATCGGTTATTGTCAACTATTTTTGTGATTAAAAGGAGTTTTCGTCGAACACGAAAACTCCTTTGTTATCAATACTCGTTATTACGGCTTCTTACAAACAATGCTACCAGCATTGCAAGCGAGGACAAGGCAAGAAGCACAAATGCAAACACTTCCAGATCGTCGCCCGTTTGCGGTTTTTCGTTTTCGGGTTCGGATTCGGGATCACTGCTTTCGGCTTCGCTTGTATCTTCATCGGCAAAGACGGTTATTTCGTCGATGAAGGTCCATTCTGCTCTCTCGGGATTGCCGTCGGCATTTGTAAATTCTGCAAGCGGTGTTATGGTTATTCTGACGTATCTGCCCGAAAGACTCCTTGTTTCCACCGTATCGGCATAGGTCTGCGAAAGACCGCTTTCGGTTTCTTTTGCCGTTGTCAAGGTTCCTGCTTCGCTGTAACCGTCGGCACGGTCGTTTGAGATTTCAAATCGAACGGTTTTTGGTGCATAGATACCAACGCTTGTTTCGTTAAGATAGCCAATACCCATTTTTGTTATATTCGTATATTCTTTTCCAAGGTCGAGAATTATGACGATATTGCCGTCGGCATCGACGTTTTCATCGGTAAAGCCGATATAAGCGTTGCTTGAATAATACCCCGTACCACCGTCGGGGATAGTACCGAAAACGCCGTCTGTAAGCTTCTTTCCGTCGTCGGCATAGGAAGCCGAGGGTGTTGTTATCAAGCTGTAAGACGAACCGTTTGATATAACACTTTCTTCCGCTGCAACGTTGACGGTAAATGAAATTAATAGCACTAATGCAATGGTTAATAACAAAAGTTTTTTCATATATTATCATTCCTTCCTTTTTCTGTAATATTAATCTTTACATTTTTCTGTTGATTATTCGCAGATAAAATGGTAAAATTTTTATAATTTATCGAAAGCGGTGGAATGATGAAAACGGGATTGGTTCTTGAAGGCGGCGGTTGCAGAGGTATTTATACCGCAGGTGTTCTTGACGTATTTTTGGAAAACGGAATTGAGTTTGACGGTGTTATAGGTGTTTCGGCAGGTGCGGCACACGGTTGCTCGTTCGTTTCCAAGCAAAAGGGCAGAAGCATCGATTATTACACGAAATACTGCAACGACCCCCGTTTTATGAGTATTCGAAGCTGGTTGAAGGAAGGCAACGTCGTTGGCGTTGATTTCAGCTATCACCAGCTTCCCGAAAAGCTTTGTCCCTATGATTACGACGCTTTTTTGAATTGTAATACAGAGTTTTATTCCGTCGTCACCAACTTAGAAACCGCAAAGGCAGAATATATAAAAATAAACGATATGTTTGCCGATATCGATTATATTCGTGCATCGGCATCACTCCCCTATTTTTCACGTATCGTTGATATTAAGGGCAAGAAATATCTTGACGGCGGTTGTGCCGACAGCGTTCCTATTGATGCTTTTTTGGATATGGGGTTTGACAAAAACGTGGTTATCTTGACCCGTCCGAATTCATACCGCAAAAAGCCGGAACTTCGTTTTCTTGCAAAGGCTGTCTACCGCAAATATCCCGAATTTGCAAAGCTTCTTCTTAACCGTCACGAGGAATACAACCGCAACATAGAGCACATTAACGAGCTTGAAAAGGAAGGCAAAATATTTGTTATCCGCCCGAAAGCCGACCTCCATCTCGGCAGGATAGAGCATAATGCCGAAAAAATCAAAAACGCCTATGATAAAGGCGTTTTGGACGCAAAGGAATGTGTTTCAAATCTTATTGAATGGCTTAAATAAATTATCCCAACAATAAAAGAAAGAACCGTGTTTCCGCACGGTTCTTTTTCATTAAAACAGCAAATATGCCAAAAGGACTATTACGCCCAATGCGAGCAGAGCTGCAGGGAGAAAAACGAGCAAAGCGGATGTGACCATGGCGAACATATCGCCCTTTTCGAGTCCTCCGTTTGCGTTTATCTCGTCACGGAGCGCTTTTTCCTTTTCGGGATCGAACTTTTTAAGACGCTTGAAAAGCATAATTATCTCGCTTCCAACGAATCTTTGGAAATATCAAAGAGATAGTTTCCTTCAGAATCGATCTTCTTATCAAGGAAGTGGCAGGCAACGAAATGTCCGGGGCTTACTTCCACCGTAGGAGGCGGAACACGCTTACATTTATCGCAAGCCATATAGCAACGGGTGTGGAATTTACATCCGTCCGGCGGTTTGATCGGGCTGGGGATATTACCCTCGAGAATGATGCGTTCCTTTTTAACTGCTTCGGTATCTGTTGTAGGAATCGAAGAAAGGAGCGCAACGGTATAGGGATGGCGGGGGTCAGCAAAAACTTCCTCTGCCGTGCCAAGCTCGACAATATTACCAAGATACATAACGCCGATTCTGTCGGAGATATATCTAACGACAGAAAGGTCGTGCGAGATGAAGAGATAGGTGAGGTTTTCCTTTTCCTTAAGCTCTTCAAGAAGGTTTATGATCTGCGACTGGATAGAAACGTCAAGCGCAGAAACACATTCGTCACAAACGATAAACTTCGGTTTTACCGCAAGCGCACGTGCGATACAGATACGCTGTCTTTGACCGCCGGAGAACTGGTGGGGATAACGGTGAAGCATATAGTCCTGAAGACCGCATTGATTCATAACGTCAAGGATATATTGCTTCATCTGGGGTGCGCCCGGCTTGAAGAATTTATGCGTTGTAAGACCTTCACCGATGATCTGACCGATAGTCATACGGGGGTTGAGAGAAGAATACGGGTCCTGGAAGATGATCTGAATATCCTTACGGAGAATACGCATTTCGGAATACTTAAGACGGGAAAGGTCGATACCGTCGTCGAGCATATCCTCGTATTTCTTAAATTCTTCGTTATCCGCATATCTTGCACGGAGAGCGTCAAGCTCGTTTTTAGCGTTATCGCATTCTGCCTTTGCAGATTCAACGTTAGGAAGGAATTTTTCCTTCTTTGCGGCAAATGATGCCGCTTTTTTGTTTGCCTTCTGAATCTTCTTGTCGGCATTCTTTATTGTGCCGTCAAGCTCAATCTCTTTTGCAAGTGCTTCAAAGAAAGCAATTTCACCTTCGATATTGCGAAGCTCTTCATTAAGCTTGCAAAGCTTTACGTTTGCTTTGTGGAGCTTCAAAAGTGCTTTTGCACCTTCGGTGCAATCGTCAAGCGCAAAGAATCCGCCCAATACCTTAACGATATTCCGGAAAGCGGTTTCTGCTTCTGCAACCGCAAGGTTTTTGTTCTGGTGCTGGAAGAAGGTCGCTTCTTCGCCTGCAACGTCACATTCGGCAACAAGAGCCTTTGCCTTGTCGTCCATCTTTTTCCATTTTGCAATAAGCTTTGTAGCGTTTTCAAGGGTCTTGCCAACGTACTTAGGCGCAAAATCGGAAAGAGTTCTGCCGTAATAGAGCGTGCTTCCTGCCGTTTGATCGTAAAGCTGAAGAATGGTACGTCCCAACGTGGATTTACCGCAGCCCGATTCACCAACCAAGCCGAAGGTCTCGCCGTTTTGAATATCGATCGTTATTTCCTCATTCGCACGAACGTAAAGCTGTTGACGCTGAAAAATGCTTGATTTTGCAACAGGGAAATATTTTTTAAGATTCTTGATCGACAAGAGCGTGTTTGTGTTCTTCACTGCAACGCACCTCCTTTTCGGGGTAATGGCAACGTATCTTCTGACCGGGAACTACTTCGAGAAGTGCGGGTTCTTCGTCCAGACATTTTTGCGTTGCATATTTACATCTCGGAGCAAACTTACAGCCCTTCGGCAAAGCAAGGGGATGAGGTACTGCACCGGGGATAGGTTCAAGCTTTTTACCAACGTTATCCATTCGAGGAATGGAATGCATAAGTCCTTCGGTATAGGGGTGGCTCACGGGGCAATCCGTGAATATCATCTTTGCAGAGGTCTGTTCAACGACCTGACCGCAATACATAACTACAACGTCGTCTGCCATTTCGTTAATAACGCCGAGGTCGTGGGTTATGAAGATGATCGCAGTTCCGTTTTCACGCTGAAGATCGTTCATAAGGCGCAATATCTGTGCCTGAATGGTAACGTCGAGCGCTGTTGTAGGTTCGTCTGCAATAAGGATCTTCGGCTTGCAGGCAAGCGCCATTGCGATCATAACACGCTGACGCATACCGCCGGAAAGCTGGTGAGGATATTGGCGGAGAACTGCTTCCGGGTTCGGGATCTGAACCGCCGCAAGCATTTCAAGCGCTTTTGCTTCCGCTTCCTTCTTGTTCATGCCCTGATGGATCATGAACGGTTCGGAAAGCTGTTTTTTAATGGAGAAAACGGGGTTCAAGCTGGTCATAGGTTCCTGGAAGATAACCGAGATCTTGTTACCTCGGATCTCATACATTTCCTGCTGAGAAAGCTTTGTCAATTCCTTACCGTCGAAAATAATCTCGCCGTTTGCGATATATCCGTTGCCGTCAAGAAGCTGAAGAATGCTCATTGCGGAAACCGATTTACCCGAGCCCGATTCACCAACGATACCGATGGTCTTGCCGGGTTCGAGCGCATACGAAACGTCGTTAACTGCCTTAACAATACCTTTTCGTGTTTTGAAATAGGTATGAAGGTTTTTTACTTCTAATAAAGACATTATTCTACCTCCTACCCATTATTTCTCTTGACTGCTCTTGGGGTCGAGAATATCACGAAGAGCGTCGCCGATTATGTTAATACTGATTGTTGCGAGAGAAAGGAATATTGCGGGGAACACCCACTGCCACCAGTAGTTCTGGATAACGATGGAGTTATTTGCGCCGTTAAGCATATTACCCCAAGTCGGGTTAGGCTGCTGAACACCGAAGCCGAGATAGGAAAGGCTGGATTCGGTAAGCAAGCATCCTGCAAAGTCGAGCGTTACGCTGACAAGTATTACCGAAATGACGTTGGGAAGAATATGCTTGAACGCAATTCTGTTTTCCTTAACACCCATAGACTGTGCTGCGATAACGAATTCCTTTTCACGTTCTGCAAGCACCTGGGCACGAATCATTCTTGCAAGGCCGGTCCAGGAAAGAAGACCGAGCATTATCATTATGATTATAATTCTTGTCGTTTCGTCGATAGGATTCTTTTGTATTACGTAAGAAAGCATCATTGCGAAGGGCAGGAACGGGATCGACGAGAAGATCTCGGTGACACGCATAAGAAGCATATCGATCCAACCGCCGAAATAACCCGAGATACAGCCGACGATGATAGCGATGATCGTGGAAACGATAACCGCAACCGCACCGACGGTCATAGTCATTCTACCGCCGTAGATGATACGGCCGAAGATGTCACGTCCGCTCTTATCGGTACCCATAAGGTATCCCTTGAAGCCGGTCGAATAGGTAAGGTCGTCTTCTTCGTTTGCAAGGTAGGTCTGTTTGGAGCCTACGTAGATCTTTGCTGCGCTTTCGCCGTGAACTTCGGTCTGTTTACCGTCGTTATGGCCCCAAGCGTATGCTATATTCTTGTCGGAAAGACCTACAAGGTGGTTTGTACCGCCGAGAACGCTGACAAACTTTTCGCCGTTCTTAAGAACGGGAATTTCGTTTTCACCAAACTGAGATGCGCCCTGAACGAGCAATTCGCCGTCGTCGCAGAGAACGGCAAAGCAGTTCTTTGTTGCGGTAATATCAATTACCTTCTTCTGACGGAGGTGGGACTGGAGGTTGGAAATCTTTTTATTTTCCGCCATATTGGAATATGCGGACTGACGGTTGAACGTGAACGTCGTACCGCCGGTCACAACAGAACCGTCTTCAAGAAGAGCTATTGCGTAATAGTTGGAGATAGCAACCTTTTTAACAGCCTTGCTGTCTTCTTTTGCACTGTAAGCGGCAAGGTCCTGCATATTGAGCATACCGCTGGGGTTACCCCAAACGTAAAGCTTGCCGTCATATACAAGTGCAGTACACTGATAACCGCAGACAAGCTGTTCAACCTTTGAAGTATCGATAGTGCCTTCGATGAATTCTGCAGGCATTTGGAGATAGGGGTCTGCTTCGTTTGCCTTATAGCCGAACTGGCACTGATAATTTTTACCCCAACCGACGATCTTACCTTCGGTGGTGATCGCAATTATATGGTCAAGACCTGCGGAAGCATAAAGAACGTTGCCTTCTTTGATTTCCGCGGGAAAATCGGAATATTCAACCTCACTCAACGGATCGTAGGTGTTACCCCAGATATAAAGAGTGTTGTCGTTGCTTACACCAACAGTAAAGTCCGAGAAACCGCTGATGCTCTTGATGTTATCTTCAAGCTCGGAAGGAACGTCAAGCATTGAATAGCAAGGGGGGAGATTTGCAAGGTTTGCGTCGGTATAGTTAACGTCCATCGGATAGAAGATAGGGCCGATGAAGACGAAGATGAACAATCCGACCAGTAATATCAAAGCACCGACCGCCAATTTTCTGCGGAAGAACGATTTAACTGCAAGCTTTGAAGGGCTTTCAAGCTTTTCAACAACAAATCTGTCGTCCTCGGCAAGCGTTTTGCTTGCGCCGAAGAACATACGGGAGAACCAACTGCCGAGAGTTGCGAAAAAGCCTTTCTTGTTGGCAGTACCGTTTTTATTATTCTTATTAGACACAGATACCGCCTCCTTTACTTATTAACACGCACACGAGGATCGACAAGACCGTAGACAAGGTCGATAAAGAGGTTGCCGAACAACGAGATAGCTATGTAGAACATCTGAACAGCAAGAATAATTTCGTTATCGTTTGCATTGAGCGCATCGAAATAGAGCTTACCCATACCGTTGAGAGAGAAGATATTTTCGATCATAACCGAACCGCCGAAAATACCGATAAACCAACCGATAATAAGTGTTACGACGGGGAGAAGAGCATTACGCCAAGCGTGGGAATAGATAACCACCTTTTCACGCAAGCCCTTTGCACGTGCAGTACGAACGTAGTCCATACTCAATGCTTCTATCATAGCCGCACGCACGTAACGGGTCATACCGCCGAGAGAGGTGAAGGTCATAACGATAAGCGGGAGTGCCAAATGGTACATCTTGTCCCAGAACTGATCCCACTTTGACCATTCGAGATAGCCTGCCGTCTGCATACCCGATACCGGGAATATATCGAGCATTACCGAGAATATCCATATAAACACTATCGCAATAATGAACGTAGGCAAGCTATATCCGATAAGTGTTCCGACCTGAACGCCGATATCACGCTTACTTCCCCGTTTAACGGCGCAGAAGATACCCAAAGGAATGGTGATGCCGAGAGCGAGTATTGTAGAAAAGATGTTTATAAACACGGTGTTCTGCATCGGCTCGACGATTTCTTCCGAAACGAGCTTGCCCGATTGGCGTGAAGTACCAAGGTCGCCCGTGAAGATACCGTGAACCGAACCGTCGGAATAGGGATAGATACCAAGCCAACGGCCGTACTGTTCAAGCTTTGTGCCGTCGGTACCGTATTTTACCGACCAATATTC
>JAFVXP010000036.1 GCA_017501055.1 Clostridia bacterium
AAATGGGTAACATCGCAGGTGCGCTTGCTGCCGCTAAAGAAGGCGACACACCTCTTCAGATCAAGCTTAACCAGCTTTCTAAGGTCCTTACCATTCTCGTTATTGCGATCAGTGCAGTAATTTTCGGCGTTGGCGTTATTCGTGGCATTGGCGACGGATTTGCATTCAAGGATGACATTCTTCCTTCCTTTATGACCGCTATCAGCCTTGCTGTTGCGGCTATCCCCGAAGGTCTTGCTGCTGTTGTAACTATCGTGCTTTCCATGGGCGTAACAAAAATGTCCAAGAGAAATGCCGTTATTCGTAAGCTGACTGCCGTTGAAACTCTTGGCTGTACTCAGGTAATTTGTTCCGATAAGACAGGTACACTTACTCAGAATAAGATGACCGTCGTTGAAGATTACGGATCTGACCGCGAAAAGCTTGCTGTATCATTCTGTCTTTGCACCGACGCAAAGCTTCCCGAAGGTGAGCTTATTTCCATTGGTGACCCCACTCAGACTGCAGTAGTTGACTATGCTGCAAAGCTTGGTCTTCCCAAGTATGAGCTTGAGGCAAAAGAACCCAGAGTAGGCGAGATCCCCTTCGATTCGGGCAGAAAGATGATGACCACCGTTCATAAGTCTGTTGAAGGCGGTTTCATTCAGCACACAACCGGTGCTCCCGACGTCGTTCTCGGTCGTTGTACTCATATCCTCCGCGACGGTAAAGTAATTGAGCTCACCGACGCTATTCGAGAAGAAGTTTCTGCCGCTAACAAGGGGCTTGCTGATAAGGCACTTCGTGTACTTGCGGCAGCTTATAAGACCTATGACACCACTCCCGCATCTTACGAAGAGCACATGGAGATCGAAAGCGACCTCATTTTCCTTGGTCTTGTTGGTATGATCGACCCCGTCCGTCCCGAGGTTACTCTTGCTATCGAGGAATGCCGCCGTGCGGGTATCAGACCTATCATGATCACCGGTGACCACAGAGATACCGCAGCAGCTATTGCACGTCAGCTTGGTATTCTCGGTGAAGGTCAGCTTGCTATCACAGGCGCAATGCTTGATGAGATCAGCGATGAAGAGCTCGCTCGTGACATTGAAAAGTATTCTGTTTACGCACGAGTTCAGCCTGAGCATAAGACCCGTATTGTCAATGCTTGGCGTGAGCACGGTTGCGTTACCGCTATGACCGGTGACGGTGTAAATGACGCTCCTTCCATCAAGAGCGCAGACATCGGCGTAGGTATGGGTATTACCGGTACCGACGTTACGAAGAACGTTGCCGATATGGTACTCGCAGATGATAACTTCGCAACCATCGTTGCAGCAGTTGAAGAGGGAAGAAAGATCTACAGCAATATATACAGATTAAGAGGCGAAGAAAAAGACGCGATTGTTTGTTATCAAACAATTTTAGAAAATTTTTCTGATACTGCATACGGTCCTAAAGCAAAAGATGTTTTAACGCAAATGGGTATAGAAATTAAACTTCCAACCGAAAACGAAGATGAAGATTTCGAAGAAGAAATCTAATATCTTTTTGTTTATGCTAAAATTTATTTAAAACAAATAGGAAATCGGGGTGAAATTCCCCAACTGGGCCGCAGCCGTTACAGTCGGAATACTAATATTTAAAGCAATTTGCGCGGAATTCCAA
>JAFVXP010000037.1 GCA_017501055.1 Clostridia bacterium
CAGTAAAAAAACGGACACTTCGGTGTCCGTTTTTTACTTTATCTCTTGTTCTAGGTCATCAAATATATCGCTGTCGAAAAATTCTCTTATGCTTATCTCCAAACCGTCGCAAATCTTCTTTACGGTTACAATACCGGGATTCTTACTCTTTTCGTTAAGCATACTGTATATAGTCGAAGGCGGTAAACCGCAAACGTTTGCCAACGCATTGATTGCGATATTTCTCTCTTTACAAAGCTGCAATATTCGTTCCGCAACAGCCGTTTTTGCGTTCATAACAACCCTTCCTTTTCGATATATCGTAAAAAGTTTACCCAAATTTACGATAAATCGTGTGGGATATATCGCATTTTTTGTTTTTATGTGATATAATTGCGATATATCCCATATTAATAGGAGAGTTGTTATGAAAAGCTGTACGTTTTTTGGACACAGAGATTGCCCCGATAATATTGAGAAAAAATTATGGGACACGATAGAATGGCTCATAAAACACGAAGGCGTTACTTGGTTTTATGTAGGAGATTCCGGAAATTTTGACCGTCTTGTGTTGAAAGTTCTTAAGGGACTGGAAAACTATTTATACGACATTGATATTTGCGTAATGTTAGCCTATTTTCCCACAGAACAGTCTGTTATTGAAGACAATTACACTTTATTGCCCGAAGGTATCGAAGAAGTTCCCAAGCGATTTGCTATTGATTACAGAAACAAATATATGCTTGACCGTTCGGAATACGTGATAACTTACGTCGTAGCAGATTTCGGAGGTGCCGCCAAATATGCAAAAAGGGCGAAAAGACAAAAGAAGACTGTTATTAATATAGCAGAAATATAGAAAAACGGACTCGCTCGAGTCCGTTTTGTTTTTTTATTCTTCGTCGGGAATTACAACGTCGTTTTTCCAGCCCGTTACAGAACGTATCTTCTTATAAAGAAGCTTGGAGCAACGAACGCTTGCGCGCATATTGGGGTGTCCGTTTGCGCCGTTTTCGGCATCGTTGCCGATTATCGTATCTGCAAAAAGGAAATGAACCTTTTCGTCGGTCTTGGAAACCTCACGGATAAGCTTACGCAAAACGTCTTTATAAAGCTGGCTCATCATACCGTACATCCAAATGATGTGAGCATCGTTATAGCGTGCACGTACCTTTGCAATAAGGTCCTTTGCCGCTTCGGTAAATTCCTCGTCGGTTGCAGGTCCGCCGCAGTCATTTGTACCGATATTTATAACGACAACGTCGGGAATCCAACCGTCGTTACATTCACCGCCAAGACGGGTTTGATAATTATAATATTCGCCTGCCTTAACGTCTTCACGGTCGCCGTTGCAGTTACAAACAATGCCCTTGCCCGAATTGCAGATGAATCTTGCATCGGCATTGCATTTCTGCACGGTGAGGTATGCATAGGTGCAGGTACCGTCCTGCTGGAAGGTCTGATAATCGGGGTCGGTATTTGCACCGAGAACGCCGTAGCCTGCGGTCATAGAGTCGCCGATGAATTCAATTCTTCTGGGGCTGTTGAAGGGGGGATTGCGGAGAGATGCATTAAGACCGAAAAGGGTTATGGTATCGAAAAGCAATTTTGCATCGCCTTCGGTAACCTTCAAAACCTCAACACGGTGGCGTTTATCGGAAAGACCTTCAACGATAAGCTTCTCGGAGCCGTTTACAACGGCAACTCTCTGACGGAGCTTTCCGTCAACGGTGATCTTTACGTAAGCGGGGATATCCGCAGTATATGCACCGAGAGAAAGGATAAAGCCGGTTCCGTTGAAAGCAAACGCAAAACCGCTGTTGGTCCAGTCGAAAGCAAGGTATCCGTCGGAAACGGTATAACGTCCTTTAATACGTATTTTGTCGTTATCGACAAGCTTTATGGGTTCGTTTACAAAAACAATGTTCTTTTCCATTTTTAAAACTCCCTTTTTGTTTCTTAATCTTATACTTGATCTTTAGTTTCGGTAATTAGAAACGGACGTTCGATAAATCGAAGAATAGTGACAGTTTGCCCTTCTCTGAATTCACCCCAATGCCAGTCGTATTCAATAGTTCTTCATTTATGTCCTACACCTATATGGTTTGAATAATATATAAACATTATGGAATTATTGTTGCTATTTTTTGAACCTTTTGTAAATTTCGCCAACCAACAGAGGGCACGTGGAAAGAGCAAGAGTTATAAGCCATTTTTCTGCGGAAAGACCTGTAACACCAAACAAATTCGCCGCTTTTGGAATTAAAACCACGGAGGTCTGCATTATGAAGCAAATGAAAAATGAAAACCAAACAAAGGGGTTCTTTTTTGTTTTGCGTGAGAAAAAGCTTTTTTCGCTTCTAAGGTTCAGCGAATGGAAAAGCTGTGAATTTCCAAGCACCAAAAAGCTCATTGTGCGTCCAACCATAAAATCTCCCGTGTTTTTTCCGATCGTAAAGGCTATTATCGCAAGCGTTCCGATGAGTATACCCTCGAAAATCATTTTCATAACCTGCATTGCCGAGAAAAGCGGTGAATTCGGCTTTATCGGGGGTCTGTCCATAACCTCATCGGAGGTCTTTTCAAGTCCAAGCGCTATTGCAGGGAGGGAGTCTGTTGTGAGGTTCACCCACAAAAGCTGGATCGCCGAAAGCGGTGACGGGAGTGAGAGTATTATCGAGAAGAAAACCGTGAACAGCTCGCCGATATTGCAGGAAAGAAGAAAATGAACGGCACGTTTGATATTTTCATAAATACCTCTTCCCTCTTTTACGGCTTCGACGACGGTTGAAAAATTGTCGTCGGTCAATATCATATCCGCAGATTCCTTTGCAACCTCTGTCCCGCTTATACCCATAGCACAGCCTATATCGGCTTTTTTAAGCGCAGGAGCGTCGTTCACGCCGTCGCCCGTCATTGCAACTACGTAGCCCTTGGATTTTAACGCAGAAACTATACGAAGCTTGAAGTTCGGCGTTACTCTTGCAAAAACGTTACAATTAAGAACTGCGTTTGCAAATTCACGCTCGTTTAGCGAGGATAGCTCTTTTTCGGTATAGACCCTTTTGTTTTTACCAAGCATACCAAGCTTTTCTGCTATTGCACGTGCGGTTTCGGGGTGGTCGCCGGTTATCATAACCGTTCGTATGCCTGCACGCTTGCAAAGCCTTACGGCTTCCTCGGCCTCGGGACGGGGCGGGTCGGAAATACCGCAAAGACCTAAAAATTGAAACCTGCCCGAAAGAATATCGGTTGGGATATTTTGCGTTTCGTATTTTGCAAAGCACATAACACGAAGTGCGTTTGAGGTCATTTTTTCGGTATTTTGGGATATCGTCAGTGATGCATTTTTGCAATACTTTGCAACCACGTCGGGCGCACCCTTGATATAAACAACAAACCTATTTTGGTCCTTATGAACCGTGACCATATATTTTTTTACGGAATCGAAGGGTATTTCTTTAATTCGGGGATATTTTTCTTTTATGGGTTCCGTATCGCCGACAAAGGTGGAAAGAGCAAGCTCTGTCGGTGAAGAATCGTTATTGCACAGCGCAAAGGCTTTTATCAATTCGTTTCTGTCACCGAAAATTTCGGAAACCGTCATTTTATTGCAGGTGAGCGTTCCCGTTTTATCGGAGCAGATCACCTGTGCACAGCCCAACGTTTCAACGGCAGGAAGTCTTTTTACTATCGCACGGCGGCGTGCCATTGTCTGTACTCCAACCGAAAGAACGACGGTGACTATTGCAGGCAGACCTTCGGGAATTGCGGCAACAGAGAGAGATACAGACGTCATAAACATCTCGCCGACGTTCATTCCCTTTATCAACGAGAATCCGAAAATGAGAACGCATATCCCTATGGTTATATTACCAAGCAGAACGCTTAATTTTGCAAGACGCTTTTGCAGAGGAGTTTTTTCGGCTTCTATGCTTATCATACCTGCGATCTCGCCGACGCAGGTGGTCATACCCGTTTTCACGGCAACAGCTTTTCCTCGTCCCGAGATTACGTGTGACGACGTGAATACCGAATTTTTGGCTTCGGAAATCGGGCATTTATCGGGGTTTGTTGCACGGTGGTCCTTCATGACGCCGACAGATTCACCCGTTAGAGCAGATTCGTCAAGGAGAAGCTCGTTTGATTCTATCAATCTTGCGTCGCAAGGGACAATATCACCCTTTTCAAGAAGGAAAATATCGCCTGCTACAAGCTCGGAGCTATGTATTTTTTGCTCTTTTCCGTCACGGATAACCGTCGTTTCGGGAGAGGACATACGCTTTAAGGCTTCAAGAGCTTTTTCGGTACGGCTTTCCTGAATTACGGCAATAAGTGCGTTGACCAGAACTATTACGAGTATTATTATCGGGTCGGCAAAGCTGTCGCCTGCGATATATGACGTTACGAAAGACACAAGCGCCGCAATAAGCAATACCGCCGTCATTCTGTCCGACATTGCCGAAATAAACCGAAGGAAAAAGCCTTTTTTCTTGGTTGTTACAAGCTCGTTTTTGCCGTTTTGCAAAAGACGCTTTTGCGCTTCTTGGGAAGAAAGTCCAAAAGCGTTGGTTTTTAACGAGGCGTATATTTTGTTCAAATCGTCGTGATACCACATATATCACACCATCCTTTCAATTTCTTTTCTGCATTAAAACAGCAAAAACAAATTGGGAAACATCATACAAGCATTCAATATATCCGAAATCTCCCAAACGGCACTCTCCGAAAGGAAAAATCCGAACAATGCGCAGAGAGAAAACAATATACGGTAGACCGTCAATGCGGTTTTATTCTTTGGGAAGAGAAACGACAGACAGCATTCGGAATAGTAACACCAGCTTATAACCGATGCAAAGGCAAATACCGCAATCAAACCGCCGAAGACCCAGCTTCCGATATTCCCAAAGGAAAAAGAGAACATATCCGACGGGTTTGAAAATCCGCTTGAAAGCAGGCAAATCGCCGTTAACGTTGAAACAACAAAGGTATCGAAAAATATTTCGAATATGCCCCATTTTGCCTGTATGCAGGGGTTGGATATTTCGGCTGTTGCGTGGGCAAGCGGTGAAGAGCCCATACCTGCTTCGTTGGAAAAGAGGCTTCTTACAAATCCCTCTCTTATAACGTGGGAAAGCATAGCACCCGAAAATCCTCCCGTTATTGCGGAAAAGCCGAAGGCTTCTTTGAAAATACTTTTAAAGGCAGGCAATATACCTTCATGATTAAGCACCAACAGCGCAAGGCAGGCAATTAGATACAATGCAGAAGCAGAGGGTACTATAAACGAATTTATATCCGCTATCCTTCCCCGTCCTCCGAAAACGGCAAGCGAAATTATTAAAACGCAGACAGCACAGCCCACCGTTTCGGATATTCCCACAGAATCGAAAAAAGAAGCCATAGAGCCTATCTGTGTTAGATTCCCCGTACCGAAAGAGGCAAGCGCACAAAGCAGGCAAAAAACGACAGAGCTTTTCTTATACCCAAGCTTTTTTAACCGAAAAGGCGCACCGCCGAGAAAGATTCCGTCTTGCCGTTCACGGTCGGTTAAGGCGATCTTGACCTCGGCATATTTAAGTCCCATTCCGAAAAAGGAGCATACCCACATCCAAAAAATACTGCCTGCGCCGCCGACAGCAAGTCCGTAGCCGACACCGACAATGCTCCCAACGCCGACGGTTCCGCCTAAAGCCGTCATCACGGCGGAAAACGGAGATATTCCGTTTGAATCCTTCTTTTTGAGCGAAAACAACGTATCACGTACTATCGACTTTATTGCTTTTGGCCGATAGAAAGAGCTTTTCAGGGTAAAATAAATACCAAAGACGATAAGCAAGAATAACGTCGGGATTCCCCAAATTATGTTTTTCAGTTCTGTTATGATTGTCTTCAACCCCCGAAAATGCATATAAAAAGCCGAATATTGACATTTTGCATATAATATGGTATATTTATGGTAATTATAGATCGAAAGGACGGGTGACGGTCTTGGCTGAAACCTATTTCAAAAAATCCTTTAAAGGATACGATCCTCAACAGGTTGATGAATTTATAATTTCTCTCAGCGACACCTATGAAAAAAACGAAAAGGAACTGTCGGAGCAGATCCATGCCCTCGAATCGGAAACCGAAAGGCTGAAGGGCGAGATCGCTGAATTGAACCAAAACGCAGAGGATACTCTTAAAGAGCATCAAGCCGAGCTTTTGGAAAAGCAAAAGGAATATGACGAGCTTTGCGCCGAGATCGGCGAAAAGATGGTCGTTGCCGACAGCAGAGCCGCAGAAATCATTAAGAATGCAGAAAAAGAAGCTGCACTCATAACCTCTCTTGCCCGTCAAAACAGCGAAAACGAGGCTAAAGCCATTCGTTTGAACGCAGAGGCAGAGGCAGAACGTATTATTCAGGAGACCCGTCAGAAATGCGACAGTATTGCCGCAGCGGCAGAAGAATTCCGTATCCGTCAGAACGAGATGACTCGTTCCCTGTCGGAGACCGAATCGAGATTTGCTTCCGCTTTGAATAAACTTCGTGAGGACATCGGCATTGAATAAAGAAAACATTTACACACTTGCAAAAGAATATTTCGCACGCGAGGATATTCGTGCACAGGCAATTTCCGACCTTGCGGAAATTATTGCCATACCTTCCGTTGCTTCAGAAAGAGACGGAAATTTCCCATACGGAAAAGAATGCGCAAAGGCACTTGACAAGGCAGAGGAATTGGCAAAGAATTACGGCTTTACCGTAGAAAACCACGAATACCATTGTATGAGCGTGCTTTTTGGTGATTCCGAAAAGGAAGTCGGCATTGTATGCCATCTTGACGTTGTTCCCGCAGGTGAAGGCTGGAGTGTTGAACCCTACGGTCTTACTGTTGACGGAGAGCTTCTCCTGGGCAGAGGTACACACGACGATAAAGGTCCTTTTATCCAAGCACTTTATACTCTCCGTTTCTTCAAGGAAAACAATATCAAACTCCCCTTCTCTATCCGTCTTATTCTCGGCAGTGACGAGGAAGTCGGCAGTACCGACCTTGAATATTTTGTAACGGTTCGCAAACCGCCCATATTCTCCTTCACGCCCGATTCTGAATTTCCCGTTTGTATCGGCGAAAAGAGTATTCTTTCGATTGAAGCGGAATTTGGTTTTGAATCCGATTCTATCAAAGAGATAATCGGCGGTACGGTTGCAAACGCCGTTCCCGGAAGAGCTTTTGCTATCGTTGAAACAGAAAAAGAGCTTGTATGTTCGGATAATATTACAGTATTAAAGACAGAAAACGGGTTTAAGATCGAAGCGGAAGGCAAGGCTGCTCATGCCGCTATGCCCGAATCCGGCGTTAACGCAATATCGCTTCTTCTCTCTTATCTTATCGAAAACGGCCTTGCAGAAGAAAACGGTCTGCTTGGTCTTATAAAGGATTCCACTTCCGAATATCTCGGCAAAACGCTTGGTATCAATGCTGAAAACGAAGATTTCGGATACGTCACCTGCGTCGGCGGTGTTATCTCGGCAAAGGACGGCAGCCTTGTTCAATCCTACAATATCCGTCATCTTCCCGAAAATAAGCCGGAAGAGCTTGTTTCTGCTATCGAAAACGCAGTTGCACGTTTTGGCGGTAAGGTTAATACCGTTGCCGAATCGGAAGGTTATTTCGTTTCTGCAGACGACCCGAAGATAAAAGCGCTCACAGATGCTTGCGAAGCTGTCCTCGGTATCGAATGCACCCCCTATACGATGGGCGGCGGAACCTATGCACGCTGGCTCCCGAACACCGTTGCTTTCGGTTCGGGTATTGAATCTCAAAGGAAGTTCCTCGGCGGCGAACGTGGAAACGCTCACCAGCGTGACGAATATATCTCGAAATATGAATTATTCGCAGGAATGGAAATATATTCCCGTGCAATATTCAATCTTTCCGACGTGATATAAGCTCAAACGGAATCTCTTTAGCAATATCTTGTTTTAATACGGCGTCTGCTTTTAAAATGCAGATGCCGTTTTCTTTGTCAGTATCAAAAGAGGTTTCGCAGGAAAGCACCTCAAGATCAAGCTCGCCGAGATAGTCGGCAAGCTCTTCACGGGCAAGGATCTCGGCTTCACTTTCATCAATACGCTCCTTTTGGGGTATATATTCGTGATATATAACACGGTATTCCTTTATCGGAAGTTCGATAAACCCGAAAAGCTTTATGACCCTTTCGCTCGAAACGGCATCGAAATATTCATAAGGGCTTTCGTTTGAAGAAAGAGAAGGGATCTCTTTCCCAAGTAGATAGAAAACACGTTTTGTTTCGGTCTTGCCCGTATAGTATCTCGTTATGCGGTCAAGCGGAATTTTTGAAACAAAGCTTTCCTTGACGGCGGCATAGACTATCCCACGTGCGTGAGTTGGGCGAAAGCTTCCGTTCGTACCCTCAATGAAGGAATTTATAAGCAATTCACCCTCGAAAACGGCATCGCCTTCCTTGACTTCGGGCGTGCCCTCGGCGGCATCGATATCAATAATCACGCCGTCACGTGAAGCAACGACGTTATAATATCCGTTAACGTCGACTATATCGGGAATCTTTGTACGTTCGAGGACAGAAACGTTCATGTGCGTACCGTTAATGCCGATTGCAACAGACGAAAGCTCCTTGCAGTTCATCAGAATACTGTTTGCGTCCTGCATAACGTCGATATTCGGGATAAAGCTCCCAACGGTTATACCGCAATCGTTAAGCGCACGTTCTATTTCGGTAACGCTCAGCTCGCTGTTTCCGCTAATTGTTATCTTCCAAACGAAAAGCTGGGAAACGAACATTATCAAAAGTCCTGCCGTCAATCCGGCAAAAAGTCCGTAACGCTTGCGATAGCGTGCAAAAATGAACGGAAGTCCCTTCTTTTGAGCTATCTTAATTCCGATACCTGCCTCGTTTGCGGTTTCGATTATATTATCAACCTGGAATATCGAACAGCCCAAAATTACTTTGTCGCCGTTTATTCGGTTATTCCAAAAATACAACTTTCGTTCGGTAAGCAACAAAGACAGACGTGAAAACGTCGAAAGGCTTGTTTCGAGGACATATTCGCCAAAAATATAATGAAGCGGTTTATATAAATTCAATGCCGTCTATCCTCCCCTTAACAGCCATTCGCTCGGTGCTTAAATGGCAGAGATTTAGGTCTTCGCCGAGAATCGAAACACGGTCGAATTCCGAAGAAAGTATGATCTTCGTTTCGGAATAAAGCTCGATTCGGCAATAGCCCTCCAAAAGAACGTTCTCCCTGCCTCTTATTTCGATAAAAACGTTTTTCGTTTTTTTGATTAATTCCTTCAACAACTTCATAAATTCATTCACCGATTCAATATACTCAATCGGGAGTGATTTTATGAAGATGAGAAAAATGATTTCGGTCTTTGCCGATATTTTCTTTATTTTTCTTTTTGTGTATTTATTGATTTTTCCGCAATATGCCTCGATTCCGACAAGGAATGCGCTAATGTTTTGCGCAAGGACGCTTGTCCCCTCGCTTTTCATTTATATGGTGCTGTCAAAAATCATAATCTCGCTTCCGATAACAGATATTTTGATAAAACGTGTCGGTATTGTGCCTATCATGCTTGCTATCGGCTCGCTTTGCGGTTGTCCGATAGGTGCAAAAAACGCTGTTTCGCTTTTCGAAAGCGAAAAGATCTCAAAAAGGTTTGCTGAATATCTCTGCTCGTTCACCAACAACGCAAGTATTTCCTTCGTTATCGGTTACGTCGGGGGCGAACTGTTCGGTAATACGGCGGTTGGGCTTAAACTGTTCCTTTTTCAAATAATTGCTTCAATATTAACGGCAGTTATTATGAAAAAGCTTTTGTTTGGAAAAGAAAAGCTTCCGACGGTAATCCCTTCGAAAGCCCAAAAAGTCGGTTTGCGTGAGGCTGTATCGGACAGCGCAATAACAATGATAAATCTTTGCGCCTGCGCCGTGTTTTTCATCGTTTGCGGTGATGCGGTTTCGGGTATATTCAATATTAACGGTATCGGCATTGCGGTCTTGAAGTCGGTGCTTGAATTCTCTTCGGGGTGTGCAAGTGCATTGAGTTGCGGTATATATGCTTTACCGATAACGGCGTTTTCTATCGGATTTTGCGGGTTATCGGTCGCCTTGCAGGTTAGAAGCGTTACGGCAGGAAGGTTGTCGATTCGACCTTTTATATACGGCAAAGTCATTTCTGCTTCGGTGATGACGGCATTGACAGTTATTTTCGGTTGACAAAACGGAGTTTATCGGGTATATTGTTATTAATAAGAAAAAAGAGGAGATACGGAATGAAAGACAAAATCGAAGAAACCGAAAAGATTTGTGCTTATTGTGAAAAAGCAGTCTTGGTTCGTGAATCGGAAATATGTATCTGCCGTTTGAACGGTGCCGTTCCGCAAAACGGTTCTTGCAAGAAGTTTGAGCTTGACCTTCTTAAGCTTGCGCCGACACCTCGCAAATTGCCTGACGACGAAACCGTATTTTTTGATATTTAATCTCTAATCACCCCAAGAAGTCTAACGACTTCTCGGGGACCCC
>JAFVXP010000038.1 GCA_017501055.1 Clostridia bacterium
AATTCCGCCGCAATTAAGTTTTGGAACAGATGCGGTGTTTCGAGAGTGGTTCTCGCAAGAGAGCTTTCTCTTGAAGGAATCAAGCTTATCAGACAGAATATTCCCCAAAACGTAGAGCTTGAATGTTTCGTACACGGCGCTATGTGCGTTTCTTATTCGGGAAGGTGTCTGCTTTCGAACTATTTTATGAACCGCAACGCAAACAACGGGCAGTGCGCTCAGCCCTGCCGTTGGAAATATTATCTCCGTGAAGAAAAACGCTCGGAAAATCTATATGCAGAGCAGGACGAGCGTGGTACTTACGTATTTTCTTCCCGTGATATGCGAATGATAGAACATATCGGGGATCTTGTCGATGCAGGTATAGATTCCTTCAAAATCGAAGGCAGAATGAAGAGTGCATACTATACTGCGGCGATCACAAATGCCTACCGTATTGCTATTGACGATTATTTTGCAGGAAAAGATTTTGACGAGCGTTGCAGGATCGAAACAGAAAGCGTAAGCCACCGTGAATACGGCCCGGGTTATTTCTATTCCTCTCCCGAGACCGATGCAAACGTCGTTGATGCAAACGAATATATCGCAGACAGACCCTTCCTTGCAACGGTTACGGAATTTGATGCCGAAAAGAAATTGGCAAAATGCTTCCAGCGCAATAAAATGTGCAAGGGCAACAAGGCAAACCTTCTTTCCCCGAATTCGTTCGGCTATGATTTCGTCATAGGCAATCTTTACGATTCCGAAATGAACCCGATAGAATCAACTCCCCACGCAGGAATGGAATTCTATCTTGAGATCGATTCCGCAAAGAGCGGAGATATTATCAGAGGCGCATAAATGACTTCCTTTAACGAGCTTGCAACAGAAAAAATAACGATAATTTCGGGTCCTTACGGCTCGGGCAAGACAAACGTCGCAGTTAATCTTGCAATGTCGCTTGCAGAAAGCGGACTTGAATGCCGTATTGCCGACCTTGATATTGTAAACCCCTATTTCCGAAGTGCGGATAACAAAGAGCTTTTGGAAAAAATGGGCGTTACGACCTTGGTCCCCGAATTTGCAAATACAAGCGTTGATATTCCCGCACTTCCGCAGAATTATCAGCTTTTGTTCAACGGAAGCGGTAAATCCATTGCAGACGTCGGCGGTGACGGCGACGGTGCGGCAGTTTTGGGATTATCGCACGATGATTATATCGAGGCAGGTTATAAAATGTATTTCGTCTATAACCGCTATCGTTATATTACCGCAGAGCCGGAAGGAGCGCTTGAAGTTCTTGAAGAAATTAAAAGAGCTTCGGGACTTGACTTCCACGGCATCATCAATAACAGCAACCTCGGTCTTGAAACCGACGAGGAAGCAATATTAAATTCTATCCCTTATGCAAAAAAACTGTCCGAGATATCAAACCTTCCCCTGCTTTTCACAACGGCACCCGATTGGCTCGATATTGAAAACACAGTTAAAATAAAAGACATTACAAAAAAACTTTTTTAATCCAGAGGAAAAAGACAATGAACAAAGTTACTTTCAAAACAGACCTTTGTAAGGGTTGCGGACTTTGTGTTACCGCTTGCCCGAGAAAGATCGTTTTTCTCGACAAGAGCGTTCTTAACGCAAAGGGCTATCACCCTGCAACCGTTACCGAGCTTGACAAATGTATCGCTTGCGCTATGTGTGCGACGATGTGTCCCGACGTGGTTATAACCGTTGAAAGAGGTGACAAATAATGGCAGAAAAGCTTTTGATGAAGGGTAACGAAGCTATTGCAGAGGCTGCGATCCGTGCAGGCTGTAAGCTCTTCTTCGGTTATCCCATAACTCCCCAAACAGAGCTTGCCGAATATATGGCAAAGCAGATGCCCAAAAGAGGCGGTCTTTCGCTTCAGGCAGAAAGTGAAATCGCAGCTATCAATATGGTTCTCGGTGCTGCAAGCACGGGTGCAAGAGTTATTACAAGCTCGTCTTCTCCCGGAATCTCGCTTAAGAGCGAAGGTATATCCTACATAATCGGCTCCGACGTTCCCTGCGTTATCGTCAACGTACAGCGTGGCGGTCCCGGTCTTGGCGGTATCCAGCCCGCACAGAGCGACTATAACCAGGCAACCAAGGCTCTCGGTCACGGCGACGGACATGATATCGTTCTTGCACCGAACTCGGTTCAGGAAATCGCAACGCTTGTCGGCGAAGCTTTTGACCTTGCAGACATCTACCGTATGCCCTGTATGATCCTTGCAGACGGCGCTCTCGGTCAGATGATGGAACCTGTTGACTTCGAAGCAAAGCCCGCAAGAGAGATTCCCGAAAAGGACTGGGCTTGTAACGGTCACGGCGGTAAGCGTGTTCACAACATCGTAAACTCGCTTTATATCGAGCCCGAAAAGCTTGAAGAGATCGTTCTCGAACGCTTTGAAAGATATAAGAAGCTTGAAGAAAACGAAGTTAAATATGAAGAATATCTCACAGAAGATGCAGACATCGTTCTCGTTGCATACGGCATAACCGCCAGAATTGCAAAGACTGCCGTTCGTAACGCACGCAAGAAGGGCATCAAGGCAGGTCTTTTCCGTCCCATAACCCTTTATCCCTTCCCTGCAAAACAGCTTAACGAGCTTGCAGACAAGGCAAACTGCTTCCTTTCTGTTGAAATGAACATGGGCCAGATGGTCAACGATATTAAGATTGCAATCGATTGCAAAAAGAAGGTATACCATTACGGAAGAACGGGCGGTATGATCCCCACTCCCGAAGATATCCTTGCAAAAATCGAAGAATATTCGGGAGGAAACAAATAATGATAGTTTTTGAAAAGCCTCACGCTTTAACAGATACCCCCTTTCACTATTGCCCCGGCTGTACCCACGGTATAATCCACCGTCTTGTTGCCGAGGTCATCGACGAGCTTGGTCTTGAAGAAACCACCGTCGGTATTGCACCCGTCGGCTGCTCGGTTTTCGCATATAACTATTTCAACTGCGATATGATAGAAGCACCTCACGGCAGAGCTCCTGCTGTTGCAACCGGTGTTAAGAGAGCAAATCCCGACCTTACCGTATTCACCTATCAGGGTGACGGCGACCTTGCCGCTATCGGTACTGCAGAAACCGTTCACGTCGGCGCAAGAGGTGAAAATATCACCATTATCTTCGTCAACAACGCAATTTACGGTATGACGGGCGGTCAGATGGCTCCCACGACCTTGCTTGGTCAGGTCTCCACGACTTCGCCCTACGGCAGAATCAAGGAAATTCAGGGTAACCCCATTCGCGTTTGCGAAATGGTAAGCACCCTTGACGGCGTTGCTTATGCAGAACGTGTTTCGGTTGACTGCGTTAAGAACGTTGTAAACGCAAAGAAGGCAATCAAAAAAGGCTTTGAAATGCAGATGAACAAAAAAGGCCTTTCCATCATCGAAGTTCTCTCCACCTGCCCGACAAACTGGGGTCTTTCTCCCGAAAAGTCGCTTGAATGGCTCAGAGAAAATATGATGGCACACTACCCGTTGGGTGTTTATAAGGACGTCACGAAGGAGGAAACGAAATGAGCGCAATTCTTTTGGCAGGATTCGGCGGACAGGGTATTCTCTTCGCCGGAAAACAGCTTGTCCTTGCAGGAATGAAGAATGACAAGCAGGTAAGCTGGCTTCCCTCCTACGGTCCCGAAATGAGAGGCGGTACTTGTAACTGTTCGGTCAATATCGACGATGAACCCATCGGTTCTCCCCTTGTTACTACCCCCGATATCCTCATTGCTATGAACAAGCCTTCGCTTTTGAAGTTTGAAGGCAGAGTTGCCGTCGGCGGTTCTATCGTTATCGACAGCTCGCTTATCGACGTAAAGACCTCGAGAGACGACGTTACCGCATACTATATTCCTGCAACCCAGATGGCAAACGATGCTGGATTCCCCAAGCTTGCAAACGTTATAATCCTCGGTCATCTTATCAAGAAGACCGGTCTTTTCGATGCAGACTACTTTATGGAATGCATCAAGGCATCTGCGCCCAAAGCCAAACCCGAGCTTGGCGAAATGAACGCAAAAGCGTTGCAGATGGGCTATGACTATATCGGCTGATAAAACTATGTCGGGAAAAAAGGTTTGCGCCGTCATCGCCGCCGCAGGAAGCGGCAGCCGTATGGGCGGTGTTTCAAAGCCGAATATCAAAATATTGGGAAGAACGCTTTTTGAATACGTTCTTTCTGCGATAGAAGACAGCTTTATCGACGAAATTGTCGTGGTTTGCTCTAAAGACAACGAGGAATCGTTAAAAGAGCTTGCAAAGAGCTTCAACAAGCCGATAAAGTTTGTTCTCGGCGGCAGTATGCGTGCAGAATCGATAAAAAACGGTGTTCTCGCATCAAGCGAGGATATTGAGATTATCTGTGCTCACGATTGCGCCCGTCCCTTTGTTACAAGGGAGATTCTTGAAGACACGGTCAACCGTGCGATAGAAACGGGTGCTTCCTGCGTCTGCTCGTCCGTTACCGATACCGTTAAGTATAAAAACCCTCAAACCAATGAGGTTACAACGCTTGACAGAAGCAATATGTTTGCCGTTCAAACGCCTCAATGCTTTAATAAAAGGCTTTATCTTGACGCTGTTGAACACGCAAGCGATATTTACGGTAATTTCACCGACGAAACCTCGCTTATCGAATATTTCGGCGCAAAGGTCGATTATATCGTACGCACCGAGCCTAATATGAAATTAACTTCTCCGTCCGACGTTGCTTTGGCGGAGGCAATATTCAAACAAATTAACGTTCAAGGTGATTAAATTATGATCAGAATGGGTCAGGGCTATGATGTCCACCGCCTCGTTGAAGGCAGAAAATTAATTCTCGGCGGAAAAGAGATCCCCTTTGAAAAGGGACTTCTCGGTCATTCCGATGCCGACGTTTTAACCCACGCTATCTGCGATGCACTTTTGGGTGCGGCGGCTTTGGGTGATATCGGAAGAAGATTCCCCGATTCCGACGAAAGATATAAGGGTATCAACTCCTTGGAATTGCTCAAAGAGGTTGGAAAGCTTCTTAAAACGATGGAATGCGAGATAAACAACATCGATGCGATCATCATCGCAGAAGCGCCCAAATGCGCTCCTTATATCGACGAAATGCGCCGTAACATCGCAAACACACTTGATATCAGCACGGGCGCTGTAAGCATTAAGGCTACGACCGAGGAAGGTCTTGGCTTTACGGGCAAGGGCGAGGGTATTGCCGCAAGCGCTGTTGCAGTTATTGACGAATAGTTAATGGAAATAAAAAATATTGCTTTGCAGGAAGGGGTCTTTCTCTCTTCCTGCAAAACCGATAAGTTCAAATCCGCTTTGATGACGGTCAGCTTTGCAATACCGCTCAGACAGGAAACAGCATCGGGTTATTCGCTTTTAACAAACCTTCTTTCGCTTTCAACAGGGAAATATCCCTCGATGAAAGCCTTTTCTATCATTAAAGACGAGCTCTATGCATTGGGGTTGGATTCCTTTGTCCAGCGCCGAGGCGAGCTTTTGTTGTTGCGTCTCGAGATAAGCACTGTTGCGGATTCGTTTGCTTTCGACGGAGAAAGAGTTTTGGAACGTGCAACCGAATTGCTCGGCGATGCGATATTCAACCCGAATTTAGAAAACGGTGTTTTCCCAAAGAAAAGTGTTGAGACCGAAAAGGTTTGCCTTATCGAAGAGATCTCTTCGCTTATCGAAAACAAGCCGTCGTATGCAATGCTACGTGCAAGACAAATTATGTGCGAGGGAGAGCCCTTTGCCGTTGATGCGGCGGGCGATGTATCTCTTGTTGCAGAGCTTGACGGACAGAAGCTTATGTCCTTCTACCGCAAGGCAATCAACGAT
>JAFVXP010000039.1 GCA_017501055.1 Clostridia bacterium
CCCGACAAGTATCTTGACGATGCTCCTGCACTTAAGGTTAAATATTCTTCCAAAATGAACGACCGCACCTATGTTTCCGACCAGATCATCTGCTGCCGTTACGGTGAAGTTTTCCTCATCACGCTTGTTGCGCCCGAAGAATATTACGAATCGGTAAGCAACGTTATCGGTTCGGTTAAGGACAATTTCAACTTCGCATAAAAAAATTCAAAAAAATTGAAAATTCCTATTGACAACTCTTCCGAGTTGTGATATTATAGTCTGCGTTGCCGATAGTGCAACGCAAATATGGGGGTTTAGCTCAGCTGGGAGAGCATCTGCCTTACAAGCAGGAGGTCACAGGTTCGAGCCCTGTAGTCCCCACCAAAAAAAGACTTGCGTACGCAAGTCTTTTTTTATCTAAGTGTTCCGCTTTGCGGAACGTGAAGTTTCCTTCGGAAGTGAAGCGCACTCCGTGCGTGAAGTGTCCCTTCGGGACGATATTCGGAACACTTAACCTCACTGCTCCGCAGGAGCAACTTCACTATGCCGTAGGCATGGCTTCACTTGGCAAAGCCAAACTTCACTATTTCCAAGGAGCATATTATGAAAAAATATCTTTCAATCATAGCCAGCGGCATAGGCGGCGGAATGATCGGTATGTTCGCCAACAAATTGAATACGCCTATCGGAGCTGTGTGTTTTTCGGTAAAAAAGCCAAGTCGGTTGACTTGGCTTTTTATTTTTCACACTTATTATTACGGAGTTAGATCGCCCCAATATTCGTTATAGTCGATCTCGTTTTCTACCTGAAGGGTTTCGCCTTTAAAGCTTTCGGGGAGCTCTACGTAAACGTCAGAGGGGATTTTGTTTGAATATTCCTTCATTCTCATAACCATCAAAAGATCTCCGCCGTCGATAATTTCTATCGCAACAAGCTTATTACCGTCGAAATAATACTTATTTTCGCCGGAAATTGCACCGTCGGTATAGGAAGAAGTGGAGAAGGTTTCGCAATAATAGGTCTTGCCTTCAAATTCCTCGTTATCGGTCTTTTTGGGGTTATTGAACATCGAAGCATTATAGTCGGCAAAGAGGAAGTTTTGTCCCTTGCCGTTTACTATCGTATCATAGGTCTTTTTGGAAACGTTCAATATATGAAGCTTATTGCCTTCCAAAAGCTGATAGGTATCCCTATCGGTACCGTCGTGATCTTCAATAGTGGTTACGTTTTTACCGTTTGTAGCCTGTGTGAACGTATAGGTTTCACCGTTATTGGTGAACGACATCTTGAACCAGAAGGAATCCTTCGCCATATTTCCGTAGAAATTGGCGGTACGCGTTTCGAAATGCTGGTGTTCATCGGAATCACCGCAAGATGCGAAAACGCAGACACACATTATTAATGAAAGCAATATTGCAACTGTCTTTTTCATATCAACAGTCCTTTCTTAACTTTTTTTATCAAACTTTGTTTTACATTTAGGGCAGGTTATCATTATATTACCCCTTCCCTTCGGGACACGAAGGCGGGATCTACAGCTTGGGCATTTGAAATATCTATGTTCTCTGTCTTTAAGTCGATTAAAGAAACCCGAAACACCCGAAAAGCTCTTTTTTACCTTCGACCAGACACGAAGGAAGGACATATTCTCTTTTTGGCGCTTTTGGATATTGCGTGAGAACGCACGAAGCAACCAAAAGCAGAGAAAAACAAACTGCAACAAGGCAAAGATCAAATCGGTAATACCTGCGAACATCATTGAAAGCAGACCGCAGGCAAGCGATGCGATCATCAATGCCATATTCAAATGGTCGTTACCGTAACGGCCCATCATAAAATTACGAAACAATTTATCACCTCAGAAACAGATTACAGGTTCTTTTCAAAATTCCAAGCAGAAGCACACATATCGTCAAGGCTTCTTATTGCCTTCCAGCCAAGCTCGAATTCCGCTTTCGATGCATCGGCATAGCATTCCGCAATATCACCGGGACGTCTTTCGGCGATCTGATAAGGTATCTTAACGTCGTTCACACGTTCGAACGCATTGATTATATCAAGCACGCTGTATCCGTTGCCGGTACCGAGATTGTAGATATGAACTCCTCTTTCGGAAAGTGCTTTTAATGCGGCATAATGTCCCGATGCTAAATCGAGAACGTGGATATAGTCCCTGACACCCGTTCCGTCGGGAGTATCGTAATCGTTACCGAAAACGTTAAGGTGAGGAAGGATCCCCTTTGCGACACGGGTCACGTAGGGCATTAAATTATTGGGAATGCCGTTGGGGTTATCGCCCAAAAGACCGCTTTCGTGCGCACCGATAGGGTTGAAATAGCGAAGCAGGACAACAGAAAAACGATTATCCGAAACACAAAGGTCCTTTAATATCTGCTCGATATAAAGCTTTGTCGTTCCGTAGGGGTTTGTCGTTGTAAGCTCGAAATCTTCTTTTATCGGAACGGTCTTCGGTTTGCCGTAGACCGTTGCACTTGAGGAGAAGATGAGGTTAAAGCAATTATGCTTTCTCATTTCGGAAAGAAGGTTTAGCGTTCCGACGATATTATTCGTATAATACTCAAGCGGTTTCGCAACAGATTCGCCGACAGCTTTAAGACCTGCGAAATGGATTACGGTATCGATATCGTTTTCGTCAAAAACCTTTTTGACAGCGTCAATATCCAATAGGTCGGCTTTATAAAACCTCGGGCGGATTCCCGTTAAGGTTTCGATATGGTCAACGACCTCTGCTTTTGAATTACAAAGGTTATCGAGAATGACAAGTTCCTGTCCCTTTTGGATAAATTCCACGCAGGTGTGTGAACCGATATATCCTGTGCCTCCGGTTACAAGTACAGCCATAAAACGCCTCCTTACATAGTTATATACAGTATAAAGGTGATATTACGTTTTGTCAAGCATTATAAGAAGTCCAATTTATGAACTTTTTTGTTGACAAGGCAGGTTTTATATTATAAAATCAAGAATGTATAGAATTAAACCGCAAACACCTCAATATAATCTTTTTTGAGGTGGGTTTTTATGTCAAAACGTAATATTGCGCTTATAGTTTCGTTCTTATTGACGTTTTTGCTTTTTCTTCCGATATTTCCGCATAGGAACGAGGAAACGGTCTTTAATCATCTTTTGCCGGAGGAAGGTCCCGTTGCCGTTGATTTTTTTCGGTAAGATGCCCGAAAACGGTGCAAAAAGTGCAATAGTTATAGATTCGGAAAGCTTAAGCGTTTTATATTCGAAAAACGCCGATACACGGCTTGGTATGGCAAGCACAACAAAGATTATGACGGCGTTGGTTGCTATTGAAAACTCCTATCCCGACGATGAATTTATTATACCCAAGGAAGCCGTTGGTATCGAGGGCAGCTCGGTCTATCTTAAAGAGGGAGAGCCGTTAACCATACGTGAGCTTCTTTACTGTCTGTTATTGGAAAGCGGAAACGATGCCGCAACGGCTATTGCGTTATATTGCGGAAAGAGCATTGACGGTTTTGCGAAAATGATGAACGACCGTGCTTTTGAGCTTGGTCTTGAGAACACACATTTCACCAACCCGCACGGGTTGAGCGACGAAAGCCATTATACAACTGCACGTGAGCTTGCCATTATCACTGCAGAGGCAATGAAATATCCGCTTTTTTGCGAAATATCGGGGACAAAAACCGTAAAAGTGCGTTATGACGGCATTGAAAACGGCAGGCTTCTTATTAACCATAACAAGCTTTTAAAGACCTACAACGGAGCTACGGGCGGAAAAACGGGTTATACCAAGAAAGACGGAAAATGTCTTGTAAGCAGTGCAGAAAGAGACGGTTTGGAAATCATTGCCGTAACGCTTGGGGACTCTTCCCCTACCTCGACGCACACAATATTGCTTGACAGCGCATTTGAGGATTTTCAAAAAACAGAAATCGTTTCTAAAGGCGAGCTGAGATCCGAAATACCCGCAGCAAACAGCGAAAACACGGTTTTAAGCGTTACAAACGAAAAGGGTGCAAGCGTTTGTCTTCCGAAAGGAGCAAGGTTTGATATTGAGCTTCAGATCCCAAAAAGCATTACTGCCCCTATAAAAAAGGGAGAGATCATCGGCAAAGCGGTTTGCAGATACGGTGGGGAACAGATTTACATAATTAACATCATTTCGATTGAAAACATAAACCTAAAAAGGAAGAGCTTTTTTGAAAGGATATTCGAAAAGCAGTAGACAAGATGGAAAGCATTAAACTTCAAAAATACGTTGCGGATTGCGGACTTATGTCCAGACGTGCTGCGGAAAAAGAGATCGAAGCAGGCGCATTTACCGTTAACGGAAGCACGGCGACTCTTGGCATGAGAGTCGACCCGAACAACGACGCTGTCCTTTACAAGGGCAAAAGCGTTGTTAAAAGCGGAGAAAGAAAAGTTTACATAATTTTAAACAAGCCCAAGGGAGTCGTTACCACGATGAACGACGAAAAGGGCAGAAAGACCGTTGCGGATATTGTTGATATTGGAGCAAGAGTTTACCCTGTCGGCAGGCTTGACCTTAACAGCGAAGGTCTTTTGCTTATGACGAACGACGGTGAGCTTACAAACGCAATCACGCACCCTTCGGGAAACATCAAAAAGGTTTACACCGTAACCACCAGAGGTAAAATTGAAAACGAAGAGCTTGACAGACTTCGTGCAGTAAAAGAGCTTGACGGTGAAAGGATATCTCCCGTCGGTGTCGAGCTTATCAGCCGTAACGAAACGATGAGCAAGGTTCGCTTTACCCTCTCGGAAGGCAAAAACAGAGAGATACGGCGTATTTGCGAGCAGGTTGGGGTTTATATTACAAAGCTTCAAAGAATATCGCTTGGTCCGATACAGCTTGGAAACCTTAAAACAGGCGAATACAGAGAGCTTACCGGCACAGAGCTTAAATTGCTTAAGAACGCAATCAGCTCCGGCAGGAATCAAAAGAAAGGCAGATAGATTATGAGCAATGAAGTTAAAAACGAATTTTCCTTTGAGCAGGCTTTGGCAAGGCTTGAGCAGATAGTTAAGATGCTTGAAGGCGGTAACGTGCCCTTGGAAGACCTTATAAAGCTTTTTGACGAAGGCTCGGCATTGGTCAAGCTTTGCACCGAAAGACTTGATAAGGCAGAAGAAAAGGTTCGCTTGCTTCAGGTCAAGGACGGTATTCTCACCGAAGAGGAGTTTTCGGAACAATGAGCTTTTTTGAATCGTTAAAAGACTATGCCGATATTACCGAAAACCGTCTTTCGCAGATATTAAATCAAAAAGACGGCGGTGCAGACAGGCTTAACGAGGCTATCTCCTATTCCGCTTTGGGCGGCGGAAAAAGGCTCCGTGCTTATCTTGTGCTTGAATTTTGCAATATGCTGGGCATTGATAAAGAGAATGCTCTCGATTACGCTTGCGCTATTGAGATGATCCAGGCGTTTTCGCTCATACACGACGACCTTCCCGCTATGGACAATGACGATATGCGCCGCGGCAAGCCTTCAAACCACAAGGCATTCGGTGAGGCAACGGCTATTCTCGCAGGGGATTCGCTCGCTTTGGATTCCTTTGCAGTTGCAGGAAGAAACGCAAAATGCAATAAAGAGCAAAATGCAGACGCAGTCATTTTGCTTGCCGAAAAATCGGGCTCTTTAGGTATGTGCGGCGGACAGCAGATAGATATTGACAGCGAAGGAAAACGTATTGAGCTTGAAGAGCTTTTGCGTCTTGTAGACCTTAAAACAGGTGCTTTATTCTCCTGCGCTTGCACTCTTGGCTGTATTGCCGCAAATGCTTCTGAAGAACAAAAGAAAGCCGCAAACGATTTCGGTCTGCTTTGCGGACGTGCTTTCCAGATTACAGACGACCTTCTCGACATCAATTCAACCGCCGAAGAGCTTGGCAAGACCGTCGGCAAGGACGAGCTTCAGGAAAAGAGCACGTTCCCTTCCCTTCTTACGGAAAAGGGTGCGTTTGAATATGCTGAAAATTACATTGAAAAAGCTAAAAAGCTTTTGGCAATTTTTCCCGATAATCAAGCAAAAACAAATATATTGGAATTTTGCGATTATATATTAATTCGAAAGAAATAGTCTTGTAATTTAGTCTTTAATATGGTATAATACAATTGATGGCGCAGTATCCTAGTTGTCCCTTTGCTGCTGAAAGCGTGCCTAAAAATACGCGTAAAGGCAAATCGATGAAGCTCCTTGTGCTTGCTGTCTACGCCCAGTTGAGGGTGGGTGCTGGGAGAATAGGTCTGTGGGCGGGCTGTAATGGCATACGGCAATCGACCCACTTACCTTTGGAGGCTTTCTTCTGTGGGTTCCCGTTAGATACGAGGAGGGCACAGATTAAAGATTAAACCTATCACGCGGTGCATTTTGATGCTGTGGATAGATGTAGCCTGCCTTGCGTGGATATGGCGGATACAGGTCGTGCCCTGTCGGAGATTAGCTACCGAAGACGGGATTATCCCTGTTGAAATCATATCTGCAAAAGAGGATTAGGCAGATAAAAAGGGCCATCGAGGAAAACTCCTAGGCTGTTACATGGCTTTTTGACATTATGGCACAAAACGGATTGCAGTGTGGACTTATAGGCAATCAAGTCCCGAACGCAGTGATGCTTCGGCTTGGACTTTAAAGGGGAACCGCTTCATTGGCGACAAGAAGTAGTCCTTGGGGAAAACCTACTTGACCGCATGCCACAAAGTTTACGTTTTGTGCCGCCATCTTTTATTAGGGAACATTACGGATTTTTGAAAAGGAAAATTATGGACGACAAGCCTTCCCCCCGAAGTAAACAGAAGAAAACCAAAAAGAAGGGTAACACCGGCTGGATTGTTGCCGCATTCTCGATGAGCTTTGTTATTACGGCAATACTCTCCGCAGCAAGCGACAAGGTCGTTAATGCTTTGTCGGTTGTCGTTTCGGCGGCAGTTTTGGTTGCTATCATTCTTCTCGGTATTATTTTTGACATAGTCGGTCTTGCGGTTGCTACCGCAGACATAAGCCCCTTTAACTCTATGGCGGCAAGAAAGCTTAAAACCGGTCAAAAGGCGGTTTGGCTTATTAACAACGCAGAAAAGGTCTCTTCCTTCTGCAACGACATTGTAGGCGATATTGCAGGTGTCGTCAGCGGTGCTACGGGCGCAGGAATTGCCATCAAGCTGTTTAGCACAATGGACACCGATATTGCGTTTATGCTTACGCTTGCGTTAACTTCCCTTATCTCTGCCGTAACAGTCGGCGGTAAGGCTATGGGTAAATCCTTTGCCATAAAATACAACACAAACATCGTACTTATTGCCGCAAAGATAATTTGCGGTTTCAGAAAATAAATCTTAACGGAGGACAGTCCGGATTATTCCATCATTCGGATAAAAGACAATGATCCTCGAAAGAATCAATTCACCGAAAGACCTTAAAGCGTTAAAAGAGAGCGAGCTTGCTCTCCTTGCAAGCGAGATTCGAAAGGAACTTTTGGAAACGGTATCGGAAAACGGCGGTCATTTGGCGGCAAACCTTTGCGTTGTCGAGCTTACTATCGCACTCCACAGAGTTTTCGATTCACCCGAAGACAAATTTATATTTGACGTTGGACATCAAAGCTACGTTCACAAGCTTTTGACGGGACGCAGAGAAGAATTTCGCAGCTTGCGTAAATTCAACGGCATATCCGGGTTCCCGAAGCGTGATGAAAGCGAGCACGACGCTTTCGGTGCAGGTCACAGTTCAACAAGTATTTCCGCCGCCGCAGGTATCGCAGCGGCTAATTTGCTTTGCGGAAAAGAGAATTATACTATTGCTGTTGTCGGTGACGGTGCTTTCACCGGCGGTATGATATACGAAGCACTTAACAACTGTTCTGAAAACGAACGTCTTATTATCGTTCTTAACGACAACGATATGAGCATTTCCCCCAACGTGGGCGGAATGAGCAGATATTTCTCGAAGGATCGTTCGAGTGCAAAATATTTTAACCTCAAGCACGGAATTAAGAGATTTTTCGCAGGTATTCCCACTATCGGCTCACCGCTTATAAAGGCTTCGACTGCGGTTAAAAACGTTGTTAAGAAGGTTGTTATGAGCCAAAACTTCTTTGAGCAGTTCGGGCTTACCTATTACGGCCCTCTCGACGGCAACGACGAAAAGCATCTTGAACGTGTTTTCCGTGAGGCAAAGGACGACAAGAAAAGCTGTGTAGTCCATATCTGCACCACCAAGGGCAAGGGTTATGCTCCTGCAGAAAAACGTCCCGACCTTTTCCACGGTGTTTCCGGTTTTGATATTGAGTCGGGTAAGATCAAAGAAAGCTCAAGCGAAAGCTTTTCCGAACGTTTCGGCAAAATTATTTGCGACCAAGCGGAAAAGAACGAGAAGATCGTTGCAATTACTGCGGCTATGCCCGACGGAACGGGACTTTCACGTTTTGCAAAGCTATTCCCCGACAGATTTTTTGACGTCGGTATTGCCGAACAGCACGCTCTTACCTTTGCATCGGGCATGGCAACGGAAGGTATTATTCCTGTTTTTGCGGTATACTCGACCTTTATGCAGAGAGCTTACGACCAGCTTATTCACGATGCGGCGCTTCAGAATTTACATATAATCGTTATGCTCGACCGTTCGGGGCTTGTCGCTAACGACGGCGCAACGCATCACGGTATTTTTGATACGGCGTTTATTCCCGAGATTCCGAACGTAACCTTCTATTCCCCCAACAGCTTTGAATCGCTTGAAGAATGTTTTAAAAATGCAATAGAAGCAAACGGTCCCGTTGTTATACGTTATCCCAAGGGAAACGATATCGACCTTGGATTTATGACCAAGGACACGCAGTTTGATTACTGTGATTTCGGCTCTTATCCGAAAAATGCGGTCATAACCTACGGCAGACTTACGGAGAATGCAATTCAATCCGCAAAAATCTGCGAGGAAAGCGGTTTTGGCACGAGAGTTATCAGCCTTAAGACCCTCTCGCCTATTGAGATCGAACCTATTATGCAGGCTCTTGACGGTATTAACAATATTGTTTTTGCCGAAGAAGGCATTAAAAACGGCGGTGTGGGTCAAAGATTGTGCTCTATGCTTGCCGAAAGAGGAAGATTGCAAAACACAAGATTTATTATAAAGGCTATCGACGGTATATTCCCTCAACACGGAAGTAATAACGAGCTTCTTTCCCTTCTCGGTCTTTCCGCCGAGGATATTGCAAAAGCTGTTATGAACAGAGGCGTTGGCGATGAGGCTTGACAGTTTTCTTGCCGAAAACGGCTTCTTTAACAGCAGAAGCAAAGCACAGTCGGCAATAGCAAACGGATTTGTTTTCATAAACGGAATTAAGGCAGAAAAGCCCTCACTTTCGGTTGACGGAAGTGAAGATATAAAGGTCATATCCGAGGAAAGATTCGTTTCGAGAGCAGGAGAAAAGCTCTCCCACGCCTTGAACGAATTCGGTATATCCGTAAACGGACTTACTGCACTTGATATCGGTGCTTCGACGGGCGGTTTTACCGATTGCTTGCTCCAGAACGGTGCAAAAAAGGTTTTTGCGCTCGACGTCGGAAAGGCACAGCTTGCCGAAAAGCTCAGGAATGACAGCCGTGTTACGGTTATTGAGGGTTTTAACGCACGCAACGCAAGGAAAGCGGATTTTGACAGCGATATTGATATTATCGTTATGGACGTTTCGTTTATTTCGCAAACGCTCATCTACCCTGCCTGTGCGGATATTTTGGATTCGGGAAAGCTTATGATAACCCTTGTCAAACCCCAATTTGAAGCGGGTCGAAGTAATATAGGCAAGGGCGGTATCGTTAAAGACAAAAACGGAGCTATCATAAAAGAGATTCTCGAAAAGCTCGATTTTGTTGCAAACGAAAATCGTTTTACAAGAATTAGTTTTACCGATTCCCCCATTGAAGGCGGAGACGGGAACAAAGAATATTTGGCATTGTTCAAAAAAATATGAAAAAGAGTGGTTTTATGACGGTTAATAAGGTGCTTCTCTTCAAAAGTCCCAAAGGAAACGTTCCCGAAGCGGATATTTTGAAAATCGAAGCCAAGCTTGACGAGCTTAACATATTACACGAGCAGTATTCCGAAGGTATTGATTTTGATTTCGACGCAGTTATTGCTCTCGGCGGTGACGGTACGATGCTTAATGCATCGAGCGTTGCCTTTCGTGCAAACAAGCCCGTTATGTGTATTAATTTCGGCACGCTCGGTTATATGAGCGGTCTTGAAAACAGCGAGATCGATATGCTTTCTGCCTTGAAGGACGGTTTCAATACCGAAAAGCGTATGCTTTTAGATATAAAGGTCGAAAGAAACGGAAGCATCATTGCAAATGCAACGGCATTGAACGAAGCTGTCGTAACAAGACGATCCGACGGCGATATTGCTTCTATCGAGCTTAAATGCGACGGTGCGACGGTCTGCGCCTACCGTGCAGACGGAATTATTATTGCAACACCGACGGGCTCGAGCGCTTATGCAATGAGCGCAGGCGGTCCTATTATCGACACAAAGCTCGATGCCTTTGAGGTTTGTCCCATTTGTCCCCATTCGCTTGGCGCAAGGACAATGATCTTCTCGCCGAATTCGGTGCTCGAGGCGGTCAATCTTAACGATTCGAGAAGCGAAAATCTTTTGCTTTGCGACGGAAAGACGGTTTGTTCCCTCTTGAACGGCGACAGCGTTAAGGTTGAAAGATCGAGCCGTTCGCTTGAATTGATAAAGCTTAAAAAAGACGCTTTTTACGAAACACTTTATAATAAAATGTCGTGAGAGTTGATATGAAAAACCTAAGACAGTCCAAAATACTTGAATTGATAACCGAATACCGTCTTGACACTCAAGAGGAGCTTCAGGAGAAGCTTAAGGAATGTGGGTTTAACGTTACGCAGGCGACGGTATCGAGAGATATACGTGAGCTTGGTATTATCAAATCCGAAGGTGATGACGGTGTTTATAAATACCGTACCGTAAAAACAAGAGAGCAATCCGACGAAGGCGGAAAATTCTCTGCAATATTGCGTCAGACCGTCGCCAACGTTGCTTTTGCAAACAACCTTATTGTTGTCAAGACACATTCGGGCATGGGCTCTGCCGCAGGTGCTGCTGTTGATTCCATGCAGTTACCCAACGTTATCGGTACGCTTGCCGGCGACGATACTCTGCTTATTATCGCAGCCGACAACGAAAACGCAAAGATTATTACAAAAACTCTTAATGAGATGATCGGTAAATAACATGCTGCTTTCTATCTATATTGAGAATATTGCGCTTATAAAGAAGCTCTCTTTGGAGCCTTCTTCGGGTTTTTGCGCCTTCACGGGCGAGACCGGCGCAGGTAAGAGTATTATTATAGATTCGCTTGGACTTCTTTGCGGTGCAAGAAGCGACAAGGATATTATCCGCACGGGCGAGGACGAGGCTTTTGTTGAAGGACTTTTTTCGGTCGAAGACAAAAAAACTCTTAATGCCCTGAAGGAATTTGATATTGAGCCCGAGGAAGACGGCTGTATTACAATTTCACGCAGGCTTTCACGTGACGGACGTTCGGGTGCAAAGATAAACGGCAGGGCTATTCCCCTTTCCCGTTTAAGGTCTGTAATGTCAAATCTGCTTTCTATTCACGGTCAGCAGGACACCCTTGCTTTCGCAGATGCAGACAAGCAATTGGCTATGCTCGATTCCTTTGCAAAGAATGAAAGCGTTTATGACGAATATCTTATAAAATACAATAAATTCAACGATATTAAACGCAGGCTTGATTCGCTTAACGAGGACAGCAAGGAACGTGAGATACGTCTTGATATGCTTCGTTACAGAATCAACGAGCTTAGGTCTGCCGATATTAAGGTTGGCGAAAAGGACGAGCTTGAATCCGAAAGAAAGCGTCTTGCGAACATCGAAAAGATAGTTTCACGTGCAGGCGAGGCTTATACTATCCTTTACGGACGTGACGGCGCTGTTTTTGAACAGATCGCAGCGGCTTTCTATTCCCTTTCTGCGCTTAACGGTATTATTCCCGAGGCAGAAGAGCTTTCCGAGCGTTTGGATAATGCAAAATATGAAATAATTGACGTTGCCGAATCGCTGAAAAACTATCTTGAAGCCGACGGTGAAAATCCCGAAAGACGGCTTGATGATTGCGAAACAAGGCTTGAGCTTATCAAGAAGCTTGAATCGAAATACAAGACAGATTCCGACAGCTTTCCCGAATTGCTTTCCGATTGGGAAAACGAGCTTAATATCAACGAAAACGGCGAAGAAGAAAAGGAAAGGCTTGTGCTTGAGCTTAAGACTGCAAAGGCAGAATTGCAAAAGATCGCCGATGCTCTTACCGAAACGAGAAAGAAAGCCTCGGCAGAGCTTTGCAAGCGTGTTACGGAAGAGCTTAACGAGCTTGATATGCCCTCGGTCCGTTTTGAGGTTGCCATCGAGCAAAAGGAATTTGCTTCCGACGGTGCAGACGTTGCGGAATTCCTTATAAGCGCCAACAAGGGCGAGCTTCCCAAGCCGATGTCTAAAATCGCATCGGGCGGCGAGCTTTCGAGAATTATGCTTTGTCTTAAATGTGTTTTTGCCGACAGCGAAGCTATCGGAACGCTTATATTCGACGAAATTGATACGGGTGTTTCGGGCAAGACGAGCGAAAAGATAGGTATACGTCTTAAAAAGGCTTCCGACGGCGGTAAAACGCAGGTTATTTGCGTTACCCATTCGGCAATACTTGCTTCCAAGGCAGACGCACATTACAAGATCTCTAAGACCGAAGACGGTGAAAGAACCGTTACAAACGTTGTTAAGCTTGACCGAATCGGTAGACGTGACGAGATCGCAAGGATTCTTGGCGGTCTTAATATAACCGAAACGGTTATAAAAGCGGCAGAGGAAATGCTTGATGAAAAATAAAAGACGCTTGATAATCATTATTACTTCCCTTATTGTCGTTTTTATTACGGCATTTATATTCAGAAGCTCGGGTCAAACGGCAGATGAATCCAATGCTATGAGCGATATTTTTGTTGATCTGGTAAAAAAGCCTCTTGAATTTTTCGGTATAAGCGCAAGTGACGATACAATCAGCTTTATAGTCAGAAAACTTGCTCATTTTTCCGAGTATTTCGTTCTATGTGCAGCTTTTTCGATTGACTTGCTTTGTATTTTCAACAAGAAAGCATTTGTGTTCATTGCGCCGGTATATTGTTCTGTCGTTGCGGTTTGTGACGAATTTCTTGTGCAAAGTGCAACCGAAGGGCGTTCTCCCGAATTGCGTGACGTATTTATTGATATTTCGGGTGCAATTCTTGCGCTTTTGGTTATCATAATTATTTACAATTACAGAAAAAATAAAAGCAGGGAGTTTTGAAAAACTCCCTGAATTTCATTATAATTGCAGTACGCCGTAAACCGAGCGTGTGAAGGTATCCAAGGCACGTGTACGGTCACGGTAAAGACTGCTTCGTTCCTTGTACCAGCGTTCCATTAAATCATCGGCAATACCTATGGTTTTTTCTATGAAGAAGCCTTCTATCAGGTCCTTTTGATAGTCGGTAAGACCGTTCATACCCTTTTCTATCTTTAGCAGCTCACGTTCGACAACGCTGCGGCGAAAGCGGCAATCATCGATGTCTGCCAGAATATTAATAAGCCTTTCTTCATAGATTTTGTGTTCGGCATCGGCTTCGTCGAGATTCGAAATTGCCGTTTTACAAGCCGTTTTCTCCGATTCAAGACATTCAAGCTCTGCTTTGAGCGATGAATATGCCGAAACGAGATTTTTCTTTCTTGCGAGTAGATCTTTTGCGTATTCTCTGTAATCCATTTTCAACCTTTCGTCTTATGTAATCACCATTCGTCTATTCGCTGACACGGATGGAGCTAACCGTAATTCAGCGTCCGTAAGTCCCGAACATTTGTTCGGTATCGATATATTATCACAGATACAACCGTATGTCAACCCTTTATTTTACATTAGAGGAAAATTTCATGAAAAAGTTTATTGCTTATATTTTAACTATCATTACCCTTTTTTCGTTTTCTGCTTGCGGCAGAATCACTTTCGGCGACGATGAAAGTGATATTGAAGAATACGAATATGAAGACGAAAGCGGGGATATTTCCAAAGACCCCGACAGAGAGCTTCTCTTGAAGAAATACCCTTTTCTACGGTCGAAATACACCGTAACGGCAACAAAAGAATCCTCGGGCATGCTCTACGTTTATAACTATCATTTTGTAAAGGGTGTTGTCGCAGGTGCAACGTTGGTCACTTCGTTTTCCGACGTTTCCTCTGCAAAGGATTATTACAAGGTTGCTTACGATAAAGATTCCGACGTAACGATCGACGGTGTCAGCGTTATTCATTATATTACGGAGGACGACCTTAATTATTTTGAATACAGCCTTGAGAAGCTTAAATTCGTGCTTTCAAAGACGGGTTACGAGGTCGTTGTGAACTTTGACGAGGTGAAATATAACGAAAAATACGCCGATTCGAAGGATAATGGCGACGATTGACCGTGAAATTCGTTCCTGACGATCAAGAAAATCGAAGAAAAAACGAGAAAATCGCAAAAAATCACGTCAAAAACGAAAAAAGTTTGTAAATAACTATTGACAAAGCCGTTTCTTGTGTTATAATTGCAAAGTACGAAAAAATTACTAATTTTTGAAAGGAACTCTCAACCATGTCTACAACTATGTTGAAGAAAGAAGCTGTTGAGCGCAAGTGGTACGTTATCGATGCTGAAGGCAAGCCCCTCGGTAAGGTAGCTGTACTTGCTGCAACTATCCTCAACGGCAAACATCGTCCCGAATACACTCCTCACGTTGACTGCGGCGAATGCGTTATCATCGTTAACGCTGCAAAAGCAGTTCTCACCGGTAAGAAGCTTGACCAGAAGTTCTACTACCACCACAGCGGTTACGTTGGCGGTCTTAAGTCGGTTAAATACCGTACTCTTATGAACACCAAACCCGAAATGGCAATGGAACTTGCTGTTAAAGGCATGCTTCCCAAGAACAAGATCGGTTCTGCAAGCTTTGGCAGACTTAAAGTTTATGCTAACGGCGAACACAAGCAGCAGGCTCAGAACCCCATCGCTGTCGAAGTAAAGTAAGGAGGACGTAAATTATGAATTATCAATCTGCTATTCCCTATTTCTACGGCACCGGCAGAAGAAAGAGCTCTGTCGCAAGAGTACGTATTATCCCCGGCACCGGCAACGTTACCGTTAACGGTAAAGACGTTTCCGCATATTTCGGTCTTGAAACCCTTAAGAAGCTTGTTAACCAGCCTTTCGCTGTTACCAAGACTGAAGGTACTTTCGACGTTATCTGCACCGTTAAGGGCGGCGGCGTTTCCGGCCAGGCAGGCGCAGTTCGCCACGGTATCGCTCGTGCACTTCTTCAGGCAGGCGATGAATACCGTGCTCCCCTCAAGAAGGCTGGTCTCCTTACCCGTGACCCCAGAATGAAGGAAAGAAAGAAGTACGGTCTCAAAGCAGCTCGTCGTGCTTCCCAGTTCTCCAAGAGATAATTATTCTCTTGTTCGATTGGATACGGCGCAGATCGCAGAAAAAGATTTGTTCTTTATATTCAATTATGGAAGAGTCGGTAAAAACCGACTCTTTTGTTTTTTATTGTATTTTTTCTGCTATGAACGAACAAAACCTCTCGCAGTAGACAACTACAGCTTCGGATTTTGTTCGTTCATTCTGCATCCGTCTGCAATCGAACAAGATTTCTCGAGCCTTGCTTCTTCTAATATTCACAAGAGAATACAAAACCCCGAAACCATTACGGTTTTCGGGGTTTTGTTTTTGCGTTGATTTTTGATTTGATGCAAATTATTTTAAAGGACTATGACACACAAAATGGCATAGTCCTTTGATCGTTATACCATTAAATAGGTATCGTCAAACGTAACAAGTAAATAATCTTTCATTTCACCTGTTTCAAACGAATTTCGCTTCTTTCCTGTACCGCCTTGTTCGGGAAATTTGGCGGAAAACTTGTATGATTGAATTATATGGGGTTCGTATTCACTATCGACAAGTCTGATTTCAAAAGAATCATTTGTTACTATGAATTCTTTAACAGTCATATTTGTTAACAGTTCTTTTAAAACATTTAAACTTCTTGAATGGTTTTCAAAAGAAATCAAAGGTTTATACTGTTCTGAATAGTTGGGGTGACATTCTAAAATTCTATCATCAAACAAAATATGTTCTCCTGCCGCCCATATACAATATGTTAACCATCGTGTGCCGTAATTTCCTTGGAGTTTAAGTCCAAAAAAGCCAGGACCGCCCATTCCGTATGTGCCACAACAAGTACAAACGTCAAGGATTTGACTATCGTTGAATTTATCTGCACCAAACTGTTCAATATTCAACGGTACACCAAGCATAACAATTTCGGAAGAATTAGGCTTATAATGAAAAATGGGATATTCTGTGATTTCACTAAAACCTCTGTCTTCCCAAATTTTTCTGTTTTCTTTCTTCACAATAGCAAAGTTTTCTTTAACAAGACCGAGATTTAGATTTAAAAATTCATGTTTACACACTGTAATATCCCCCTAATCGAGATAAATGTAAGATTATCCTTTAATAAAAAATTCATCACCAAATATACGGTATCAAGCGGTATTTTACCTTTTGTTTATATTCGGTATAGCCATCGAGGTTTTGTTCGAGGAAGGTTTCTTCGTTTTTAATGCGTTTTACGATCAAGACGGGATAGGCGAGGAAGATCAGGAAGGAATACAGCGAGCCGAGCACAAGAGGCATTGAGAGGAAGAGCAATAGCGTTGCGCTATACATTGGGTGACGAACTATTCCGTATAAGCCGGTTGACACGACCTTTTGGTCTTCCTGAATTTCTATCGTACGGCTTAAATAGGTATTTTCACGTAATACCTCTGCATAGAGAAGATATGCAAGAAGGAAGAGAACACTTGCGACAATAACAACGGCTTTCGGAAGGATTAACCAACCGAATCGGAAATCAAGACCTGCGACAACAAATCCGAGAAGGAACATCAATCCGCTTAATTTTACGACGATGTCCTGTTCCCTTTCCTTTTCCTTTGCGTCAAGGCGTTTTTGCAGTAAGGACGGGTTTTTGAACATCATTACGATTCCTGCAAGGAACATTGGGACAAACAAAAGTCCCATAAAAAGCCAGCCGTTGAAATAATATAGCGTGCCTGCAGGAAGAAAGATTAAAAGTCCGACAAGAACAACGCCCAAAATGAATTTTGATATTGCCTGAAAGAACAATTTTTTCGTCATAGTAATACTCCACAAACATATTACGCATATATTATAAATGATGCTATAAAATATTTCAACCTTTATATACCAATATTGACAATTATGCTTGACATATATCTTTTTTAGAGTTATAATTAAGTAAAGCGTTAAAACAATTACTCAAAGGAGGAAATTATTATGACAAAACGCATTATAGCTCTCCTTACCGCTCTCTTGATGGTATTCTCCGCTTTCCTTTTGGCAGGC
>JAFVXP010000040.1 GCA_017501055.1 Clostridia bacterium
TCTTATCAAGAGTGGCGGAGGGAGCTGCCCTGTGAAACCACGACAACCTACTTTTTATGCAAGGTGTCAATTCAGCGATTAATTTATCGAAAGATGAGATGTTGAAAAGAGTTGAAGTTACGTTCTTTGATACATCTGTCAAAGAACGTTTTATTTTTGAAAAGGAGAATATTATGAGAAAGTTTTTTACCAGTGAATCGGTTACCGAAGGACATCCCGATAAGATCTGTGACCAGATCTCCGATGCAGTCCTTGACTCTATCCTTGCTGTAGACCCCATGGCCCGTGTTGCTTGCGAAACTGCTTGCACGACCGGTCTTATCCTCGTTATGGGTGAAATCACCACCAACGCAACGCCCGATTTTCAGACCATCGCACGTGAAACCGTTCGTAACATCGGTTACGACCACAGTGAAAAGGGCTTTGACTGTGATACCTGCGGTGTTATCACTGCGATCCACGGTCAGTCTCCCGACATTGCTATGGGTGTTGACAAAGCGCTTGAAGCAAAGAGCGGTGAAATGAAGGACGACAAGGACACCGGCGCAGGCGACCAGGGTATGGTATTCGGCTTTGCCTGCAACGAAACTCCCGAGCTTATGCCGATGCCTATCTCGCTTGCACAGCACATGTCCAAGCGTCTTACCGAGGTTCGCAAGAACGGTACTCTTCCCTATCTCCGTCCCGACGGAAAAACTCAGGTTACCGTTGAATATGAAGACAACAAGCCCGTTCGTGTTGACGCTATCGTAGTTTCTTCTCAGCACGCAGAAGAAATCACTCTTGAACAGATCAGAGCAGACATCATTCGTGAAGTTATCCTCCCCTCCGTTCCGAAGGAATATATGGACGACAACACCAAGATCTACGTTAACCCCACGGGAAGATTTGTTGTAGGCGGTCCTCACGGCGACAGCGGTCTTACCGGCCGTAAGATCATCGTTGATACATACGGCGGATATGCTTCCCACGTCGGCGGCGCATTCTCCGGTAAGGACCCGACAAAGGTTGACCGTTCCGCTGCTTATATGGCACGTTACGTTGCAAAGAACATCGTTGCTTCCGGTGCTGCCGAAAGATGTGAGGTTCAGATCGCATACGCTATCGGCGTTGCAAGACCCCTCTCCGTTCTCGTTAACACCAACGGCACAGGTAAGGTTACAGACGAACGTCTTGCAGAGATCGTAAACGAAGTATTCGACCTTCGTCCTGCTGCAATCATCGAAACTCTCGACCTTAGAAAGCCTATCTACAAGAATCTTGCGGCTTACGGTCATTTCGGTCGTGAAGAGCTTGGCGTTAGATGGGAGATCACCGACAAGGCTGACGAAATTAAAGCAAGAATCTAAAATCGGATTTAATACAAAAAGAGCAGATATGAAATCTGCTCTTTTTATTTTTCATTAATCATTCTGTGTTGTTTCCAACCAAGTCTTGGGGTCGAACGACGGGTATTTCAGCAAGCTTCCCGTGATACGGTTATCGTACCAAGCGGATTTTGCTTTACCGACCTTAGTCTCTGTTGCTTCCCAAACACCCTGAGCGTTCTTTTTCAGAACGGTGCGGTATATAGGCTCGATATAACTTCCGATGGGAGTTACGGGAGTGTTTCCGCTTCCAAGCTCTTCACTGGTCGTATAGAGATAATAAGTATCCGAAACACCGTTAGGAAAATACAGTACAAAAGAGATATTTTCCGTGCTGGTATTGAAATAATTATTAATATCGTTACGTTCCCAGAAGTCCATACTTCCAAGAGTATCGGATCTTCCGAGCCAACTCGACGATCTGTCACTTATCTCATTATTTATATACGAACCGGGAGAATTAAGCCCAAGCTGAGTGACGGTTCCGTTGGAATTGGTTATCTTACCGTTCAGTATTGCCTCAATAAGCTTACGGTGGTTATCACCCGTATCGTCTTCGTCAGGCAATACCTCTGCACCCGACCACGCCATAAATTTGAAACGTGACAGCGATTCAACTTCATCGCAGGGGTTTTCGGAAAAAGTCCATGCCGCAAAAGCTCCGCTGACAGACAAACACAGAACAAGACAAAGCAACAATAAAGATACAAGCGAACGTCTCATAGCCAGCCCTCCCCGTTAGTTTGATTCCGTATTTGAAGATTCGGAATCGGATTCGGGAGCACCGATCACGCCGATCTTTATAAGACGAATGCGTTTTTGCTCGTTGATCTTCTTTTCCATAACAGGTGCCGCAATAGTGCCGATGATTATCAGCAAAATACACATCCAGCCTGCAGGTGATTGCATAAACATAACGAAGCTTCCAACAAACGGAACACGCTCTCCTCGATAGATTCCTCTCATCTGAGAATAATAGACGGGTATCTTATCGGGATATTTGTTTGCATCACCCTGAAGCACGAAATAACGGCAATCGGGATGAATGCTGTTCGGCTCTTCTATATCTACAATTCTGTGTACGACGGTCTTATCGTCGGTATCGTAAAGAACTATATCATAAAGTTCCAGCTCGTATTCATCGGGAATATGATGGGTGAGTATAATATCGAACGTTTGCAGTCTGTCTTCGATACCGTTTTTGAAAAGGTATTCGTTATCCTCGTGTGCATACGACATTGACGGCGATTTTACAACCTTAAGAGAAGGTATCCCGTTGGGGTTCTTATCTTCGGTAGCGTGCATATAGACCGAGAATGCGAACACACAGCACATAACGACGACCAACACGATAGAAACCGCCTTGTCGAAAACGTCCCATATTTTTGATTTTGTGAATGATTTTCTATATTCGTTCGTTATCTTCTCGTCCTCTGCGCCCACCGAGATAAGCTTTTTTGTAAGCTTATAAATATGAGCGATCATTGCCGTTGAAAGTCCGGCAAGCATAACGAAAACGATAAGACAAAGGACAAAAACATAAATATCGTACGATGACATAATGTTTCCTTTTTATATTATACCACGCCGATCACAGGGATCTTAAACGCTTGAACTGTATATTACGGATTTTCGGTACCCTTAATACCGTCGGAGATGTGGAATCTGATCTGACCTGCA
>JAFVXP010000041.1 GCA_017501055.1 Clostridia bacterium
ACGCATTTTTCGCCTTCGGCAACGGAGACGGCAACGGAAATACCGCTTTCCTCGTCCTTATATGCGTTTTCGGGAGCGTTTTCGGAAGAAAGGCTGACCTTGCTGACGATGAATACTATGGGAAGTATAGCTTCAAATTCTCTGAAGAGCTTCATTGCATCGCTTCCCTCTTCTGCATAGATAGTCAAGCTTGCTTCGAGCGATTTACCGATAGTCTTTTCTGCACGTGCAAGCTCGAGTGCCTTCATAACTCCGTCACGGAGGTTGAAGAGAGCTTCATATTTTTCTTCGATCTCTGCGAAGTTATAATCAGCGTTAACCTCGGGCATCGGGTTGCAGAACACGCTGTCAAGGTCGTCGGCATCAATATGGCTCATAAAGCCCCAAGCTTCTTCCGCAGTGAAGGAAAGAATGGGTGCAAGGAGTCTTGTCAATGCGCTTACGATGATATACATTGCGGTCTGTGTTGCACGGCGGGAAGGATCGTTCTTAGCTTCGCAATAGAGGGTATCCTTCGTGATGTCGATATAGAGCTTCGACATATCTATCGAACAGAAGTTATGAATATCGTGATAAACGATATGGAACTGATAATTGTCATAAGCGTTGCGGACACGTTCGATAAGCTTATTAAGACGGGAAAGTGCCCATTTATCAATATCCCCAAGCTTTTCGGGAGCAACCATATCTTTGTTCGGGTCGAAATCGGTTTCGGGAGTGCCGAGGTTTGCAAGAAGGATACGCAAGGTATTTCTAAGCTTGCGGTAGGATTCCGAAAGCTGTTTGAAAATTTCCTTGGAGCAACGAACGTCGGCATGATAGTCAGAGGATGCAGCCCAAAGACGAACGATGTCCGAGCCGAAATCCTTGATAAGATCTGCAGGGTCAACACCGTTGCCAAGGCTCTTATGCATTGCACGGCCCTGACCGTCAACGACCCAGCCGTGTGTTAATACCTGCTTGAAGGGAGCACCCTTATCAAGCGCACCGACAGCAGTCAAAAGGCTGGATTGGAACCAACCGCGGTATTGGTCTGCGCCTTCAAGATATACGTCTGCAGGCCAAAGGTCGGGAGTGTCGTGCATAAGCGATGCAAAGTGAGTTGAACCCGAGTCGAACCAGCAGTCGAGCGTATCGGTTTCTTTTTCAAAGCTCTTGCCGTTACAGTGCGGGCAGGAGAAGTTTTCGGGGATAAGCTCGCTTGCTTCTCTTTCAAACCATACGTTAGAGCCGTATTCGTCGAAGAGAGCGGATATTTTTGCAATAGATTCGGGAGTGGAAACAGGCTTTCCGCAGTCCTTACAGTAGAACACGGGAATGGGAAGACCCCAACGGCGCTGACGTGAAATACACCAATCGGCTCTTTCACGGATCATGCTGACCATTCTGTCCTCGCCCCAAGCGGGGAACCACTGAACGTTTTCTATCGCCTTTATTGCCTGTTCCTTAAAGGATTCAACAGAGCAGAACCATTGAGGTGTTGCACGGAAAATAATGGGTTTTTTGCAACGGTCGTGGTGAGGATAGGAGTGGATAATGCTTTCGGATGCAAAGAGTGCGCCCGATTCCTTCATATCCTCAAGAATAACAGTATTGGATTCTTCTGTCTTAAGTCCTGCATATTTACCTGCATAATCGGTATGTCTGCCGTAATCGTCAACGGGAACGACCAAATCTATGCCGTATCTCATACAGGTCTGATAGTCGTCCGCACCAAAACCGGGAGCTGTATGAACACAGCCGGTACCGCTGTCCATGGTAACGTATTCCGCATAGACCAAACGGGAGGTTTTGTCAAGGAAGGGGTGCGAAGCCAACATATTTTCGAAGAATGCTCCGGGGAAGGTAGCAAGAACTTCGTAATTTTCAAATCCGCCCATCTTCATGGTCTTGTCGGCAAGAGCCTCTGCCATAATATAGGTTTCACCGTTTTCTGCCTTTGCAAGCACGTAGCTTTCACGGGGGTTAAGGCAGATAGCCATATTGCCGGGAAGAGTCCATATTGTGGTGGTCCAAATGACAAAATAGGTATTATCAAGGTCAAAGCCGTTAAGCTTGCCTAAATCGTCCTTTATTTTGAATTTAACGTAAACAGAAGTACAGGGATCGTCGTGATATTCAATATCCGCTTCTGCAACTGCTGTAGCACAGAAGGGACACCAGCTTACGGGCTTAAGTCCCTTATAGATAAAGCCCTTATCGAACATTGCGCCGAAGATCTTAACCTCCTGCGCTTCGAAGTGCTTATCCATAGTGCGATAGGGCTTGTCCCAATCGCCTACAACGCCGAGACGCTTAAAGCCGGACATCTGCTTTTGGATAAAGTCCTCTGCAAAATCCTCGCAAGCCTTTCTGAATTCGGGAACGGTCATATCCTTGTTGAGGTCTTTTTTGGTCTTTTCAATTGCTCTTTCGATAGGAAGACCGTGGTTATCCCAACCGGGAGTATAGGGGGTATAATGACCGCTCATAGCCTTGGATTTTATAATAAAATCCTTAAGCACCTTGTTAAGCGCATGGCCCATGTGGATATATCCGTTGGAAAAGGGAGGGCCGTCGTGAAGAATGAAGGGAGTTTTGCCTTCGTTCTTTTTAAGCATTTTCTGATAAAGCTCGTTTTCCTTCCAACGCTCGAGCATTTCGGGTTCTTTTGTGGGAAGGTTTGCTCTCATCGGGAATTCCGTAGAGGGCAAATTGAGTGTATCCTTATAGTCTTTCATTGGTTTTCGTAAATGCGATTCTGCAGATGATCACGAATCGCTTTCTCCCATCATAAATTTAAGATATTCGTCCTCTGCCTTCTTTGCTTCCTTGGAAAGCTCGGGCTGGGGAGCAGTTTTTTCCATTTCTGCAGCAGCTTCTGCCTGCGCTTCGGCAACAGCCTGCGCTTCGGCCTCCGCCTGGGCTTGTTCCTCTGCTATTTCCGCAACGTAAGGCGGTTCTTCGGTCTTAAGCTCACGCACGGTCTTTCTGCGTGCGGTCTCTTCCTCGATTCTGCCCTTAACGTCATTGAAGATGTTTGCAACAAGCATATCGTCATCGGGAAGAACGATGTCTTCGATCTCGTTGACGCTTAGATTCTTAAGCTCTTCGATGTGGGTTCCGTAAAGCTCGTAAAGCTGTTTTTTAAACTCGATTATACGGGTACGCATGACCCAAGCCTTTTCCTTTTCGGATTGAAGCTGTTGACGGAATTCCGCAATAACGCCGTCGCAACGGTCCTTTATAGCACCCGTTATAACGTCTGCACGGTCGTTTGCGTCGGTAATGATCTTTTCTGCCATTTTCTGCGCAGAAATAAGCGTGCTTCTTATAGATTCCTCTTCGTCCTTTATTTCGTCGAGGTTTGTAACGACGATACGCAATTTGCGTTCAAGCTCGTTATTTTCACGGTAAAGCTCTGTATATTTTTCAAGAAGGAATTCAAGATATTCATCAACCTCTTGGGGGTTATAGCCCTTGAAGGTCTTTTGAAACTGTTTGTTTTTTAATTCGTGAGGTGCCAACATAGCCAAACGTTCCTTTCGGGATATTTATTATTAAGTCGATTAAAGACATTATAGACATTTTTAACGCCCAAAAGCACTACTTAAAAAATCCGTTTCGGCCCGCTAAAAAACGAGCGAGCCGACACAAATTTATATCGGTAGTGCAGATTGAACCAATATTATCAGCAAGCAGGTTGCCATAAAGGAAAAATCAATAGGAGATTCCGCAAACACGGGCACCCTTGAGAGCAGCCCTCTCACAGGCGCAACAACGGGTTCCGTAACCACACAGCAAAAGATGAACACCGGGGATTCCTCGTTGGAAAAGAAGCTTAAAAGCGCCCGTCCGAGCAAAAGCCACGATAATGCGCTTAAGAAAAACTGTACCGTGTGCGAAACTATAAAAAACAATTCTTCCAAGTGATCAAGCTCCGTTTTTTAGCGGAAAAGTTCTCTGGGTCTGCTCTGTTCTTCTTCAACAGCAGCAGCTTCGGGCTGTTCGCCGGAAACGTCAACGTTCTTGGGAGTTACAACGTAAGTTGCGTTTGCAACCTTTTTAACCTGGCCGTCGATTGCGAAAACAACACCGCAAAGGAAGTCGATAATTCTCTTTGTGGTTTCCTTGTTGGTTTCTTCGAGGTTAAGAACAACGGTACGTCTTGCAAGGAGATGTTCGCCGATGGTACGTACTTCGTCAAAACGTTCGGGCTTAACGACCTTCATTTCAAGCGCAGTGGAAGAGATGCTTCCGGTAGATCTGGAAACGGGAGCAGCCTTGGGGGCAGCAGGTGCCTGTACTGCAACCTCTTCCTCTTCTTCGTATCCTTCAAATTCTTCGTTTTCGTCGTAGTCTTCTTCAGCCTTGAAGATGTCGTTCAAACGATCCATGATTCCCATAATTTGTTCCTCCTGATTATGTTATTCTAAAATTAATTACGGATTGGGGTAAACTCTTTTTCCGAATATAGAACTGCCCACTCTTACAAGGTTCGAGCCGTTCTCTACTGCGGTTAAATAATCATCACTCATGCCGAGCGATAAAATATCCATACTACTATTATCTACATTTAGATGCGATATGTCAATAAATATTTTCTGCATTTTGCAAAAATATTCGGAATTATTTCCGCCTTCGACACATTTTGGCGGTATTGCCATCAATCCACGCAGTTTTATATGAGGTAACGACCCCAAAAATCTGCAAAAGTCAATCGCATTCTCGGGAGAAGTACCCGATTTTGTGGCTTCGTTTCCGATATTTATCTCGGCAAGCACGGGCATTACAATACCCTTTTTCGCCGCCTGGCGTTCAATCTCCAGAGCAAGCGATTCTCTATCCACCGATTGTATCATATCGACCTTGTCGATTATATATTTGACCTTATTCGTCTGCAATGCGCCGATGAAATGAATTTCGGTCTTGTTTCTGTTGATAAATTCGTATTTTTCCAAAAGCTCGTTAACACGGTTTTCGCCTATAAGGTCAACACCGCAGTCAAGCGCAAAATTTATCATTTCGTGCGGAACGGTCTTTGTTGCGGCAAGAAGCCTTGCTCTGCCGTTAAGCTCCGACAAAATCCTATTTATATTTTCTTCCACTTGTTTTTTGCCGTTCATCAATGGATCCTCATTCCGTCGTAAATATCTATACCGTTTATAACAACGGCATCGTGGAGAGAAAGCTTTGTTTTCGAGGAATATTCAATATCACGTCTGTTGGGATATGCAGGGTTCTTCGGAATTGCACAAACCGAATATCCTCCGTGATTATAAAGCACCTCTGCTTCCTTGAAAACGACCTTTGTGCCGACAACGACGTAAACGCCCGTCTTGCCGTCCTGCATACGCAAAGAGCTTGTGCTTATACGTATTCCCTCGTACTGCGCCTTCGGCAATTCTATGGTCTGACATCTTGAATAGTCAAAGCCCGAGGGCATATCCTTGGAGCTGAAAACGAGAATCGTCGTATCGGTATCGGTTCTTGCAATACGGCGTTCGAGCTTCATATTAAGCTGTGTATTGTTTGAATATTGGAAGGTTATCGGATAGAAATTGCCGTCCTTGAAGGTTTCCGCAACACGCTTGTTAACACCGACTGCGATATACCAGGTTGAGGTTAAAACTATCTTGCCCGAGGAATTATCGATAATGCTTTGGTCGGGAGAGGATTCCGCAAGATGCTCGAAATCCTCGCTCGTAAGTTCTTGAAGCTTATCTATCGTGAAGATATTTTCATATCCGTCAACGTTGGAATAGAAATATCCGCTTTTCGGCGCAGTAGTTGTGGAGCTTACGCCCGAAAGCGATTCGACAAGCAATTTTCTTTCGTGGGTAAGGCTTGAAAGCTCGACAGCGTAGCTGTGCGACTGTGTCAACGCCTGACGGCGGTTCATAAGTATCAAAAGCTCTTCACGTTTTCTTATGATCTTGTCAAATTCGTTATCGTCGGCACGGCGTACCATTTCAAGCACAAGCTTGTCAATACCGCTGTCTATCATCGTGATATTCGTCGTCGAAGCACCCGTCGAAAGACTGCTCTTTTCGAGCACGTCGATCCTTTTGTCGATCTCGCTGATCCTTGCCTGGATCTTAACGTCTTCCGGGTCGGAATAGGTTATGGCGACGTTTTGGTCCTTACGAACCTTTTCTCCGTCTGTTGCAAGGAAACAATCGGTGCCGACCTCACGGGAAGGAATCAAAAATTCATCACGGAAAAGGAAGGCTTCAAGCTCCTGGCTGTCGGCAATATTCGCATAGGACGCAACCTCGGTATCGATAAGCGTACCGACGTTCAACATAAGCTGGAGGAAAACGTACGCAACGACAGAAACGGCAAGTATCGCCGTACCGAACTGCGCCAAGAAACGCTTTGAAATTTTAAGCAATCTCTTACCAAGCGGTGTTTTTCTTTTAATTCCGCGTGTTTTCACCGCAACGGCTGTTTCCTTTGTCTTTTTGTTTGCCATAGCTTTTTCCTCCTTCCTTTTTTATATATATATTATCTCGTCTGCTTCTTTTCGGTTAAACCAGGTCAATTGACGTTTTGCGTAATGTCTTGTATTAAGACAGATATTCGTTTTCACGGTCTCAATATCGCAAAGACCGTCGAAATAGGGATAAAATTCCTTATACCCAATAGCCTGCGAAGCCGTGGGGGTATCTCTCAAGCCCATTTTGTCAAGCATTTCTGCTTCTTCCAAAAGTCCAAGCTCAAACATCTTATCGACACGCCTGTCGATCCTTTGATAGATCGTTTCACGTTCCTTTGGAGTTATATAAACGGTATGGGGAGCATAGATGCTCTCTGTTTCCCTGCTTTTTTTATCAAGCTCGGTCTTTGTCATACCCGTTTTTATAAACATCTCAAGCGCACGGACGACACGTTTTATATTGTTCGGGTGGATACCTTCGGCAGATTCGGGGTCTACACTCTTCAATCTCTCGTGCAAAGCCTCTGCCCCGTTTTCTTCCGCTTCCTTGAACAGCGATTCCCGAAGTGCAGGGTCGTCTTCCGTTGCAGAAAGGCTTATGCCCGATATGAGAGTATCGATATAAAGTCCCGTTCCGCCTGCGATTATGGGGATTTTGTTCCTTGAAACAATATCGTTTATTGCGCTTGACGCAAGTTGAACAAACCTTGCCGCAGAGAACGGCTCTGATATATCGGCAACGTCGATAAGGTGATGCGGTATTCCCTGCATCTCCTCAAGGCTCGGTTTTGCGGTACCGATATCCATTTTGCGGTAGATCTGCATCGAATCGCCGCTGATGATCTCACCGCCAAGCTTTATTGCGCTGTTTATCGCATATTCACTTTTTCCGCTTGCCGTCGGTCCGACAACGACGATAACAGGTATTTTTTCCATATTTATCTACCGAAAAAACGTCGATTCGGGCGCAGAGCAATTCCGCTTCTGCGCCCGTTAATTATTATATCTGAAATATATTAAAAACGCAATGCCTTTTTAAGACTTCTTCAAATCTTTTTCTCGAAGCTCTTTTCTTCGAATCTTACCCGAGATCGTCTTGGGAAGGCTTTCCACAAATTCAACCTTACGGGGATATTTATAAGGAGCCGTATGCGTTTTTACGTAGTTTTGAATCTCTTTTACAAGCTCGTCGCTGGGTTCTTTGTCCTTTGTGAGAACGATAGTAGCCTTAACTACCTGACCTCTCGTTTCATCGGGAACACCCGTGATCGCACATTCGAGAACGTAGGGCAATTCCATAATAACGCTTTCAATTTCGAACGGGCCGATACGGTAACCGCTGGATTTGATAACGTCGTCAACACGTCCGACGTACCAGAAGTTTCCGTCTTCATCTCTCCAAGCGGTATCGCCGGTATGATAAACACCGTCGCGGAGCACGTTGTTAGTCGCTTCCTCATTCTTATAATATCCAAGGAAAAGACCGAAGGGTCTGCCCTTATCAAGCTTGATAACGACCTCACCCTCTTCACCGACACCTGCCGAGGTTCCATCCTCAAGGACAATGTCAATATCGTATGCGGGGCTGGGTTTACCCATAGAGCCGGGCTTGGGCTCGTGACCGACAAGGTTACCGACGGTAAGGGTCGTTTCGGTCTGACCGAAGGCTTCCATAAGCTTAAGTCCCGTTGCATCGTAGAAACGCTTGAATACCTCGGGGTTGAGTGCTTCACCTGCTATCGATGCGTGTTTAAGCGAGGAAAGGTCGTATTTCGAAAGGTCCTCACGAATGAAGAAACGGTACATTGTGGGAGGTGCGCAGAAGGTTGTAATATTATATTTAGCAAACATAGGAAGGAGCTTGGAAGCATCGAAACGGTCAAAGTCGTATACAAACACGCCTGCTTCGCAGAACCATTGACCGTAGAGCTTGCCCCAGAGAGCCTTGCCCCAGCCCGTGTCGGAGATCGTAAAGTGGAGTCCTTCGGGGTCGACGTGGTGCCAATGTCTTGCCGTCACGATATGACCCAACGGATAGGAGAAGCTGTGCATTGCAAGCTTGGGATAACCCGTCGTGCCCGAGGAGAAGAACATGATAGAGGGGTCGTCCTTGCTGTTTTCAACACGTGCGAAGCTCGACGAGCAACGAACAAAGTTGGAATCGAAATCGTGCCAACCCTCTCTCTGACCTCTTACCATGATCTTGGTCTTAAGAGTAGGCGCTTTTTCTGCCGCACGTTCTGCTTCGGCAGCGGTGCCGCCTTCGCCCGTGCAGACGATTGCGCTTATCTCGCCTGCGTTGAAGCGGTATTCAAAATCGTGCTCGACAAGCTGGTTTGTTGCAGGAACGGCAACCGCACCAAGCTTATGCAAAGCGATCATACATACCCAGAACTGCCAATGACGCTTGAGGACGAGCATAACTCTGTCACCCTTCTTAATTCCGAGCATTGCAAAATAGTTTGCAGCCTTGGAGGAGAGCTTGGAAATATCCGCAAAGGTAAATTCCATTTCGTTGCCGTCGTTGCCGACCCATTGGATCGCACGCTTTGAGGGTACCTTTGCCGCAAGTGCATCAACAACGTCATAAGCAAAGTTGAAGTTGTCTTCGCAGTGAATCTTAATATCGGTCAATCTGCCCTGCTCGTCAAATGTTTCGTCAACAAACTGTTTGTAGATACAGTTATCGTAATTATAGTCTGTCTTGGGAGCAGGCTTAACTTCCTCGTGGGAAACCTCTGCTTTTTCTTCAAAGCTTTCCTTAAATACTACCGCAAGGAAGGTACAGTCGCTTCCGCCGACTGCGATCATACCGTGAGGGTGTGCAGAGTCGTAATAGATGGTATCGTCGGGGTTCATAACGTAGGAATGTCTGCCGATCTGAACCTTAAGCTGACCCGTAAGGATAAGGTCGAATTCCTGACCCTTATGCGTTGCAACGGGGATAGGCTTATTAACGGCGTCTTCATCGTACTTTGCGGTTACGATAAAGGGCTCGCTCATACGGTTCTTAAGAAGCGGTGCAACGTGACGGTAGTCAAACCCCTTTTCACGTTTAATGGTTATACCGCCGCCCGCACGGGTGAGGTTATAGAAATCGAGCTTCGGGTCACTACCCGAAACAAGCTCGGAAATATCCATACCAAGCAATTTTGCACATTTGAAAAGGAAGGTGAAGGAAAAATCGTCCTCGCCGTTTTCAAGACGGACGTATTCCTCTTCGCCGATACCGCAGGCTTCCGCCATTGCCGAAGCGGGAATATCAAGGTTTTCTCTCGCCCATTTAAGACGTTCTGCGATAAGTTTTGATTGTTGTTCCATAGTTTACCTCTTTCTGTTAATGAATTGTACAGACTTGGGCATCAGCGTTACAAACAAAAATGGCTTCATCCGCAAAGAGATGAAGCCACTATAGCTACATTATACCACTCATTTGCAGCGCAACACGACGCATTTCCCTTTAATTACGGCGGAAACTCCGGCAACCCTTACTGATTTCGGGGTTGCAGCTCGAAGGTGATAAGTTAATTCGGCGGTTATTGCCTCGCACCAAACGGCAACTCTCTGAAAACCAAACACAAATCAACCCGTGTCCTTGTCTGTGCATTTATTGCCAACGATGATAACACATTAAAGCATACTTGTCAAGCGGTTTTGTAAAATTTTTGCATTTTTTTCATCTTTCGCCCTTTTTCGCTATTTACATTCGTATTTCTTGTGTTATAATTAATTTACGATTGTCGAAAGGATATTTTTTATTATGAAGGATATGATAGTTAAAAGAGTCCCCGTCGGAACACTTAATACGAATTGCTATATTGTTAGATCACCCGACACACGTGATGCGATCGTCATCGACCCGGGTTCCGACCTCACGGTAATTCAGGACGCACTCCACCGTGCAGATGCCGTTTGCCGTCTTATACTTTTAACTCACGGCCATTTCGACCATATCCTCGCCGTCGGCGACCTTCGCAATATCAATATCCCCGTCGGTATTCATAAAAACGATGCACACATGTTGACCGAGCGTGATATGTTCAGCGCAATAATCCCCTATGACCCCCGTCCCTTCGAGCCTGCGGAAATACTTTTCGACAAGGAAGGCGAATATTCGGTTGCAGGGTTTGATTTTTACGTTATCCCAACCCCCGGTCATACGTCGGGAAGCGTTTGCTACGTTTTTGACGGAATGATGTTCACGGGTGATACACTTTTTAAAAACAGCATCGGCAGAACCGACCTCGGCGGTGACGAGAAGGCTCTTTTGCGCTCGCTTAAGGCACTTAAAAACCTTCCCGGCGATTATGAAATATTCCCCGGACACGACCGTCCGTCTTTCCTTTCGGAAGAACGCCGTAATAACCCGTATTTGAGAAATCTTTGATAAATAGTATTGACATCAAAGCATATTTGTGATATTCTTATTTGGCTGACTGATTCGGAGAGATATCGAAGCGGAGTG
>JAFVXP010000042.1 GCA_017501055.1 Clostridia bacterium
CATTGAGCGTCTATTCCGCAGAAGGCTTAAAGGAAAAGCTCGAAAGCGGAAAAAAGCTTAAAATAAAAATGGGCGCCGACCCCAGCCGTCCCGACCTTCACCTCGGTCACTCGGTTGTTCTTCGTAAGCTCAGAATGCTTCAGGATCTCGGTCACGAAATTATTTTCGTTATCGGTGACTTTACCGCAATGATCGGCGATCCCTCCGGTAAGAGTAAAACGAGAGTTCCGCTTACCTTCGAACAAACCCGCGCAAATGCAGTAAGCTATTATGAGCAGGTTATAAAAATTCTCGATAAAGATAAAACACGTATCGTTTATAATTCCGATTGGCTCGGCAAAATGACCTTCGAAGACGTTCTTTCCTTGGCAGGCAAGTATACTCTTGCGCGTATTCTTGAAAGAGATGATTTTGCAAAGCGTTACGCCGAAAAGCGTCCTATCGGTATGCACGAGCTCTTTTATCCCTTAATGCAGGGCTACGACAGCGTTGCACTTGAAGCAGACGTAGAGGTGGGCGGTAACGACCAGACCTTTAACCTCCTTGTCGGCAGAGAGCTTCAAAAGGACTATGGCCAAACATCTCAGGAAGTTATTACTTTCCCGCTTCTTCCCGGTCTCGACGGTGTAGAAAAAATGTCGAAATCGCTCGATAACTATATTGGTATAGACGAGCCCGCGGAAATAATGTACGAAAAGTGCATGAAGGTTCCCGATAGTTTGCTGCTTACGTATTTTAATCTTACTACAGATCTTGAGGAAGAAAAATACAAAGAGCTTTGTGAAACCGATATTCGCAAGGCGCACGTGCTTTATGCAGAATCGATCATCACTCTTTATCACGGTGCCGAGGCTATCGGGCCCGCTGCTGCTCGATATGCGAGCGTTGCAGGCGGCGGCGTACCCGATGATATCGAAGAACGTGAATTTGCCGTTGGCGTTAGACTTGTTGAGGTTTTAAGTAAATCCGGCCTTGCTCCCTCGAACAGCGAAGCTCGTCGATTGATCCAAGGCGGCGGTGTTAAAATTGACGGTACTCAAATTACCGACCCCAATAAAGTGTTTGATGCTGCAGGCGAATACGTTGTAAGCAAGGGAAAAAACAAGTTCGTCAAGGCAATTGTTAAGTAGTTTACAATATTGTTAATCAAGCAAAAACAGAGCTTAATCCAATTTGGATAAGCTCTGTTCTTTTTTATTCTTCGTCTTCGCTTTCTTCTTGGTATTCAATAGGCTCGGGTATTATAAAGTCGGAATCGTCGTCGTCTTCGCTTTCTTCAAACGAATCCGAAACAACCAAAAGATCGGGGAAGTATTCCTTTGTGTCGCTCATATCATCTTTTTTAGGGACCTTTTTATCCGATATCGGATCGGCAGGAGCGGAAGAAGATTTTTCACCGTCATCTTCGGTAAGGTCGAAAGATATCTGTTGGTCCTCTTTTACCTTTTTTTCGTCGAACATAACATCGGAAAGATCTATATGTAGGGTGTCGTCATCGCTCAGAATCTTTTGCTTGGGCGGCTGAAAATGAGAAATCGGGGCATCCTCGTTTAATATTTTGCCCAATTCTGAAATTTTACTTGATTTCGCACGTGCCATAAGCTCTTTCATATCTTCGGGCATATCTTCTTCCGACATTTCGTTTTCTTGGCTTGATGAAACGGTTTTATCGTTTTTTGGTTCGGAAGATTCGCTATCGCCCGCTTCTTTGCTTTCTGATACATTGCTGACAGCCTGTTTCTGCAAAAGAGCATAGAAAGG
>JAFVXP010000043.1 GCA_017501055.1 Clostridia bacterium
GCTTCTTCGATAACGTAGAACATAGAGTTGCTGTAAGTACGTTCGTTCTTTGCAAGGTCAACACCGAAGATGCCGAGCTTGCTGCCGGGAAGAAGTGCTTTAACAGTGTTAGACCAAGCAACGCTGTTTGCTTCTTTGTTGTCGGTATGAACACCGAGAACGAGCATACCCTTTTCAAACTTGTAGTCGCCGAAAGAAACAGGTGAGCCGCTACCCATAACGCCGTCGTAACCCGTTACGAGTTCATAAACGCCTGCTTCATCGGTCTTCTTGAGAAGAACGGAGTAGCTCCAGTTGAGAGATTCGAGACTCTGGGAAGGATCGGTGATAAGAGTAGCTTCGTTATCTGCAGTGATACCTTCGTTGATGTTGGTAATGCCGATCTGGGGCTTGCCGTTTGCAGAGGAAGGAAGGGTGCCGGGCTTGAGTTCCTTGTGGATGGTGGTAACGTCATTGGTGGGAGCACCGGTAAGAGTTACAACAGCACATCTGTTGGGGAACTTGGTGGAAAGAATAGCATCCTGCCATTCGATCATAGCCATTTCAGCACGGTTGTCTTTGAAGTAGTATTCCTGAGCGCCTACTGCATAAGCAAGACCGAACTTCTGCTTGTTACCAATTGCGTTAACGCCTGCATATTTCCAGGGAATTGCAATTTCGTAAGTGGTGGTCTTCTTAGCTTCGTCTCTCTTAGCAACTGCAGACCAGTCGTTAAGGTTAACTTCGTCCAACTGCATGCTGGTGGGAACCTTCCAGATTGCTCTCTGAGTAGAACCGGTAACGTCTTCACAGAAACCAACTTCGAGGTAGTTTGCGGAATAGTCAGTACCTTCGTTAGGAGCACCGGGAGTGATGATGAAGGAAACGTGGGAATAGGTCCACATGTGCTGTGCAGCAGCTTCGGGGTTATCGCTGATCTTGGTTCCTTCAATGGGTTCACCTGCGTTTGCAGGAGCTTCTTTGAACTGTGCATTGGGAAGTGCGCCGTGAGCGTCGGACTTAACTACCCATGCCATGTAGAGGTTGTTCTTATCCCAAGCGGTGTAGAAATCTACGTCCCACTGGCCGACGAGCTTGTTATGTTCTCTGTCTTTGAACTGGGATTTGCTGGTGGAATAAGTATGGAAAGGAAGTGCGGAGCCGTATTCGTTTGCCTTTACGGTACCGTCGATCTTCGGAGCGGACTTGATGTACTTGAAGCTAACTTCATAGTTTTTGTTATCAGCCGCAGAAGAGGGCAAAACAAACAATGCACAGAGCATTGTTGCTGCGAGAAGAAACGCAAGAATCTTCTTCATTTTGATATTTCTCCTTATCGAAAAATTATTTTGGGCGCAAGGCCCTATCTTGGTATCACTATTATAAACGAACGCTTTGCAAATTGCAATAGGAAATTATAGGTTTTTTGTTTTTTTAGTTAATTTTTTGTCACGAAAACAAATATTTTTGTAGGAATCGGCATTGTGCTCAATATATATATTTTTATGTAGAATTTATGGGTGTAAACCTTGATTTTTGCGAGAGTTTTTATTATAATGTATCTATCTATGTATACGGAGGTACCCTTATGGAGAACAGGAACGCTTTTCTCGAAACGAAGATAAAGCTTTTTGACAAATATTTCTCGTTTCTCAACCCACGCCAGCGTGAAGCGGTCTATCACACCCAAGGACCTCTGCTCGTGCTTGCCGGCGCAGGAAGCGGAAAGACAACGGTTATCGTAAACCGTATTGAAAACATAGTTCTTTTCGGTTCTTCCGCAACAAGCAATATTGTTCCCGAAAATGCAGAAGAATTGCTTCCGCTTATGCAGGGGATCCTCGATTTCGGCAACAAGGACGAGATTAAAAGTATTCTAAGACGCTGTGCCGTCAACCCTGCTTTCCCTTTCAAGGTTCTTTGCATAACCTTCACGAACAAGGCTGCAAAGGAATTTAAGGAACGCTTGTCTAACGCTCTTGAGGAGCAGGCAAACGATATTTGGGCAGGCACGTTCCATTCGATATGTGTACGGATACTCCGCAGATATATTGACAGGATCGGTTATAACAACAATTTCGTAATATACGATACCGACGATTCCAAAAAGCTTATAACAGAGATATTAAAAGAGCTTAACATCGCAGAAAGCGTACTTCCGCCGAGAACCTTGATAAACGCAATCTCCAAGGCAAAGGAAAACGACCGCACGCCCGAGGACGAAGCAAGAGATGCAGGCAGAGACGTGCGTATGATCAAGACCGCAGAGGTCTATAAACGCTATCAAGCCCGTCTGAAATCGGCAAATGCGCTTGATTTCGACGATATAATAATGCTCACAAACCGTCTTTTTGAATCGAACCCCGACGTTCTCGAAAGATACAGAGAGCAGTTTGAATATATCC